>JAGGVB010000201.1 GCA_021158245.1 bacterium
AATGGGGCGATACTGATATCTGTTGCGCCTTGTCTGATTTCAATATCGATGCCAAAATGAACGGGGCGTACATTGCCATGGGTCTGCTGTACGGCGAAGGCGATTTTAAGAAATCCATGGAAATCAGCACGCGCTGCGGAGGCGACTCTGACTGCAATCCATCAAACTGTTCGGGAGTGATGGGAATTATCCTCGGCTATGACCGTATTCCGGCTGAGTGGACCCGGTATATTGATGACATCTCGGATTCGACTTTTATCTATACCGATTACTCATTCAATAAAGCAGTAGAGAGAACCCTGCACTATGCGAAAGAATTGATTATTAAAAACGGCGGCAGAATTGAAGACGGGAACTGTTATATCAAGATTCAGAAACCCAAAGCAGCAAAGTATGAGAAATCCTTCCCCAATATGAAGCCCAAATTTAAAGTGACCATTGAAGATGAAAACTGCTGGAAATGGAAGGGAAACTGGAAGGTAATCAAAGAGCCCATTGAGTGGGGTTATAAAGAACCGCAGATGCAGGCCTCGGAGAAAGGTTCTGAAGTAGATTTTACATTTGAAGGTACCGGTGCGGTGATTATGGGGAGGTTTGATAAAGACTGCGGTAAAGCTGATGTGTATGTGGACGGTGAATTCGCGAGAACTATTGACAACTACTATTATGTGATGAAATGGGGTGCGGGAGACGGCTGGCTTAACGGCGCACATCTCTTTCATGTAATTAATCTGGATCACGGTTCCCATACGATCAAAATGATCATTAATGGAGAAAAGAACGAAAAATCTTCAGGCACGAAACTGAAAATCGCGAGGGCAATTGTTTATGATCAAATAAATAAATGAGATGTAAAATGGAAATAAGATACATGTGATTTTGTTTTTACTGGTTCCTTCCATATTTGCGCAGGACAGGGAAAAAGTAATTCTGTATTGTGATTTGGGAGATGATATAGATGAAAGTAAAAAACCCAACAGCAGTATTGGTATGTATATAAATGAAGATGAATTTATAAAAAGAATTATGAAAAGGTATTTGAATCAGAATTTTTATCGAAATAATTGATTAGAATGCACTGGATTTATTACTGCCAGGGGCCCTTATCTTTGAAAGTAAATAGCGGATGTAATAAAATAAAAAACAGGAGACTATTATGAAGAATCAACATAATTTGAGATTCAGAAGTACGTTTCATATGAATTATAGTTTTTTGTTTCAATTTTGGCAAAAAGTGCTGTTTGTTTTCATTCTGCTGTTTGTGGCAGTAACATCAGTGTCTAATGTCCAAGCGCAAAATTCTGTTGTTAAGGAGCGGCGTTTAAAGGTTAGTGATTACCGTAACAAGATGATGGCCGGCTGGCTCGGCCAGATGGCAGGTGTTGGCTGGGGGGCTCCCACAGAGTTTCGTTATCAAAGCCGTATTATTCCGGAAGGTGAGGTACCTGCGTGGCAGCCCAAAATGGTAAATGTGTGGGACCAGGACGACCTTTATGTTGAAATGACATTCCTGTGTTCCCTTGAAATGTATGGTTTTGATGTATCAATGCGCCAGGCTGGTATTGACTTTGCCAACAGTAAGTATCAACTATGGCATGCAAATAATGCCGGCCGTATTAATTTACGTAACGGCATTGCACCGCCCGATTGCGGCCATCCGGAATTCAATAAACATGCGGATGACATTGATTATCAGATTGAAGCCGATTATTCAGGCTTGATCGCACCGGGACTGCCCAACACTGTTATAGCTCTTGGTGAGAAGTTTGGGCGTTTGATGAATTACGGAGACGGACTGTATGGCGGCCAGTTTGTGGGAGGGATGTATGCCGAAGCTTTTTTCGAGAATGATCCCTTAAAAATAGTTAAAGCAGGGCTTAAATGTATTCCATCAGGCAGTCAATATGCAGAGGCGGTTAGAGATGTGATAAACTGGCACCAGAAGAATCCTGATGACTGGCAGAAAACCTGGCAGCTTATTAATGAAAAATATCACGATAATCCGGACTATCGGCGATTTTCCTGCGCAGGGAAGGAGAGTAAATTTGATATTGATGCCAAACTCAACGGAGCATATGTTGTTATGGGATTGCTTTATGGAAATTGCGATCTTGATCAAACTACCATTATATCGATGAGATGTGGTCAGGATTCCGACTGTAATCCCTCAAGCGCTGCCGGCGTAATTTTTACTACCGTTGGTTATGATAAACTTCCGAAGCGTTTTATATCAGGGTTGGAACGGGATAAGAAGTTCAGTTATACGGAATATAATTTCCCCATGTTAATTGATGTTTGTGAGAAACTGGCCAGAGAGACTGTATTACGGGCCGGTGGACGTATTGAGAAGAATGATGATGGAGAAGAAATATTCGTCATTCCGGTTATGGAGGTCAAACCCGGCAGCCTTGAACAGTGTTGGGAACCCGGCCCAATTGCAGGCACACGTTTTACCAGTAAAGAACTCCCTCAGTTACAATGGAGATGGTTTTTCAGACTGGCTTTGTGGCTGTTACTTGTTCTGGCCGTATTCGCATTAAAGGAAAACCGTAACCTGAAGGCTTTTTGGATTGTTGTTCCACTGATAACAGTGTTGGTTTTGAGAGCAATTTTTAGTCAACTCATACCGTCCGACTTTTTTAAAGAGGGTATTGATCCGGTTCTAATCGTTAGCTTTTCAATAGGAATAGGTCTGTTGTTTTTACTTGGAGAAAAAATTGCACGATTCAAATGGATTGTTCCTTTTGGCTTGGCTATTGTGGTTTTTGCTGCAGCGGGACTCATTGGGACAATGGACACTTGTAAAGGTTTTTATGATGGAGCAGCAAAGACATTTTTTGCAACTTATTTTTCCTGGGCAGCGACACTGCTGTTGGGGGTAACATTCACATCTTTTCTTTGCCGTAAACGGTATAGTAATAAACGTTTTCTTCTTTTTATGCTGATGTGGACCATAATCTTAAAAATCATTTTAGATACAGCCGTTGCCGCCAGTACATGGGGTTTTGCTATTTTATCTGCATATTTTATTTGGATACTTATTCTTAGTTTTGTGATGGGTATTGTACAGTATCTGTTTATGCTGCCTTTCTGGATACTGGCATTCAAAAATAAGATTTATAATCAACGATTTCGAAATTATCTCAAGTTGCCGGAAGATAATCAGTCAAAATAATATGTTTTTTTGAGTATTATTAATGGAGCTTTTTTTAGACCGGAGAAATTAAAATGAATAATAAGTTATATCTGGTTTGTTTAGGAATTTTAATAGGAATACACACCCTTTCATTCGGTGCTGATGTGAGAATTAAGGCAATCCCCAATGAATCGACACCCAGAACAATTATACTTGAAAATGATAGTTTGTCCATGACCATTTCACTGGATTGGAAGCTGAGTGTTAAGTCCTTAAAATTCAAAAAGAAAAATATTGAACTGATACAATCAAATACGCCCATGCCTCTTATTGGTATTGAAAACCAATGGACTCTTTTTAATGTAGGATTTGGTATACGGAACGTTTCAATTCAACGAAATAAAGAGTTTTCTACTGTACTTATTCATGCATACTCCAATTATCTGGAAAATCCCTTCCACATTTTCGTACAACTCAGCATTGGTGAGACTCCGGAGATCAAAGCGAAGATATGGTTGGTGGATCATTTTAAAAAGGGCTTTTCAGACATTTACAGAGGTGGTAAAACAACTGTTGTTCCTGGAATTCCGTGGCTGTCTTTTATCTCGCCTAATCCTGGCGGAGTAAGGAGAATATTATACCCGACAGGAGATGGGTATTTACTCACAAGTGTGTCTGAAAAGCTGATGGGAAATTATCACCCTGTGCATGAATGGGAGCGTCCTCCGGAGCCCGGGCCTGTGAGGTTGCACTTTATTGAAGGAGGACCTGAGATACCAACGACTGTTGAATTCCCCAAACTTGATATGGGTGTTTTTGTCTATCGAGAGAAATCGGATATTCCATGGCACTTTGGCTCTATAGAAAAAGCTCTCTGGCCGTCACACATAATGCAAGTAGCCAAAGGCGATACAATACATATATTTGAAGGTATTCTTGGAATTTTTGAAGGTGATTGGCATAAATCATATACCTGGCTAAAAAACCGCATTAGAAATAAATTTGATTTTACATATTACAAAAGGCCAGGTTACAAGAAATTCCGAAAGGATTTTCTGGCATATTTCTCGTTTGCCTATAATCATATGATTTATGATCCTTGGGAAAACCGTTTTACACCTGAAAGATTCCTGAATAAAGCAAAGCGTGAATTCGGCGGAATTGATCAATACTGGTTCTGGCATTCCTACCCGAGAGTCGGCGTAGATCCAAGAGATCAATTTGACCTTTATTATGATCTGCCGGGAGGTATAAAAGGATTTAAAAATTTTGTTGCCACTTTCCATTCAATGGGGACCCATGTATTTTTACCTTACAACCCATGGGATGTAATTCGGAAACGAAAAGATATGTATAAAAAACAGGCTGAAATCCTGGGCGCTGTTGATGCTGATGGGCTGCATTTGGATACTATGGATAAAGCGAGTCTTTCTCTTCGCACCGAGATTGATAAGTACAACCCTGAAGCACAGTTTGTCACTGAGGGCAGGCCGTCCATTGAAGGTTTGCAATTTACAACAGAAAGTTTTGACCATCCGGGCCATTCCCGCACTATGCCTGTTGTAGATCTTTTACGGTTTATTATTCCTGAACATCAGGTATTTAAGATTGTGAGGTGGGACCGCAACCGCAGGCCGCTGATTTATAACGCCCTATTCAATGCCACCGGATATGCGGTATGGGAAGATGTTTTTGGAGAGATGAATTTACCGCCGTGGGACGAAAATATTTTGATCAGCCGATACAATCGCATTATGCACGATTTTGTCCGTGCAGTCACCTCGAATAATGTAATGCCCCTCATTCCAACTTTGCGAAAGGATCTTTTTGTAAATGGATTTTTTACTAATGAAATGTACCTTTACACACTGTATCAAACACAACGTGACAGCGTATCTCATTTCTTTGATAACCGTATGATTGGTCCTTTGTTTTGCGTAAACTTACCTGACGATTGGCATATTGTTGATGTGTGGAACAAACGGCCTGTTGAAATTCGAAAGATCAAAGGGAAAAAATGTGCTTTTTTACCACAGGAAATGCCTGAAGAAGCAGGTTGCTTTGTGGCAATGCCCAAGAGGATACAGGTATCGCAAAAGAATGGAAAATGGATTGCCCAAATACCAGGAGGTACATCAGGTACACTTGAATTAATCGGCATTGATATTACAAAAAGAAACATTAAAGGTCCTGAAGTAACTGCCGATAGTCTGCTTATATTTGATCTGAATAGTGTTAAAAAAAGTACTGATGGGTATGTAATGATCCAATATCGCAATGACAATAAGGAGGTGAAGGATGTTGCGCTGGTCAAAGTTGGTTATTAATAGCAATCTTTTGATTGCCCTTTTGTTTTTCTACACTCTCCCGTTAAAGAGCCAGAATGCACCAAAAGAGATGGTGCTTGTACCAAGAACAAAATTTCATTTTATTCAGGTCAATCGATGGCGTGAGGGGCTGCAATTATTACCTTATAAAGAAGGCCCTATTGGTGATGCCTATGTTGACGAATATGAAATTCAAATTGATTCATTTTATATTGATAAATATGAAGTGACAAATAAAGAATACAAAGAATTTCTTGATAAGTCAGGTTACAAACCAAAATGGCCGATGAATTTTCTTAAACATTGGAAAAATGGTAAAATTCCGAAAGGAAAAGAAAATTATCCAGTTGTTTATGTTGACTATTGGGATGCAGAGGCTTACGCAAAATGGGCGGGCAAAGACCTTCCCACTGAAGCACAATGGCAATATGCTGCTCAGGGTACAGATGGGCGCATTTTCCCATGGGGGGATAAATGGAATCCGAAAAAGGCCAACGTGAATTCGAATGGTACGAAACCCGTTGGTTCCTATCCAAAAGGAGCAAGTCCGTTTGGTGTGTTGGATATGGCAGGTAATGTGGCGGAGATGACTGATAGTTTCCAAGATGATGGCTGGCACTGGTTTTCTTATATTCGGGGAGGCAGTTGGTTTCAATCATTCGGAAGCTTATGGTACATGGAAAATGGCGTTGTGACCAACCGGCAGCGATTAAAATTTTGGTGGTTAAATCCTGGATTTAACCGTTCATCAGCTATTGGATTTCGTTGTGTTAAAAAAATGAGATAATATCTAAGGCTAAATCCAGGTAATAAATGTTATAGTTAGTGAAAAAGGATTAATTGTATTATATCTCCCGTCTTTATGGTTACATCTATTATAAGGCAACGACTAATTTATGAAAAAGTTCAATTCCTCTAAAGTTACTTTATTTATGAGTCAATGCGCTCAATGCGCGGGGGCCGGAATATTAATTTTTTGCTTGACAAATGGAAAAGTATTTTTTATATTATTCCTGTTGTGAACAGAATTTCAACTTACAAGAACAAATGATCGCTAATAAAAATGCCATACGTAACAAAAGAAGATGAAGAACTAATAGAAATCTCCCGACTTTATTATGATCACAATTTTAGTCAGTTAGAGATTGCAAAAAAGTTGGGTATTTCACGGCCAGCTGTTTCTCGTTTGTTGCAAAAAGCCCGAGACAAAGGAATAGTTAAAATAAAAATATGCGATCCATCTGATCATGGGACAAAACTTGAAAATAGAATTAAGGATAAATTCAAATTAAGAAAAGTAATTATAGTGCCTAATGAAGGTGTGGACACAAAAGTGATTAAGCGGCGTTTAGGTGAAGCAGCAGCAAAATATTTGGATTCTTTATTAACTGAAAATATTATTCTTGGAGTGTCATGGGGTACAACCATGAGAGAAGTTATTAAGTATTTGAAACCGCGGCCAATAAAAGGAATGATTGTTGTCCAATTGAACGGAGGTGTTGCAAAAGCAGTATATGATACTCATTCCAGTGAGATTGCAATGAAGATTGGGGAGAACTACCATGCAATACCTTTTCTGATGACATTGCCTGCAATATTTGATGATAGTTCTCTAAAAAAGGCTATTATGAATGATAAAAATATTTCTCACCAATTGAAGTTGGCTAGTCAAGTTTCGGTAGCGATGTTTACAGTGGGTGCTTTTAATCGTGAATCCGTTTTAGTGTTGGCAGATTATTTTGAACCTAATGAAGTTAATTATTTGCTAAAAAAAAGAGCAGTTGGTGATATCTGTTCTAGGATTATTGATGAAAATGGAAAAATTTGTTGGAAAGAGTTAAATGACAGAACCATTGGAATTGAAATCGAAGAGTTACGAAAAAAAGAATTTTCTATTGCAGTTGCTGGAGGTAAGGAAAAATTAAAGGCCATTTATGCAGCGTTACTTGGAAAATATTTTAATGTGCTAATCACAGATGAATGGGTTGCTACTGAAATATTAAAATTATCGAGCAATTAATAAATATTCTTAGTCACAGGAGAAATATAAATAAGAGGTTATTGTTTATTTGTTAAATTAAAAGAAAAAGGTATAATTTTTTTTAAATTAGAATGAACAAATGTTTTTGAGTGCTGAACATATGTAATGGATATAATTTTGAAATTGTAAAATTAATTTAAGAATCGAGATTTATTGTTCGTGAGGTGGCCAAGATGAAAAAGTTAGTATTAATAATTTCAGCTATTTCTATTATAACTAATTCATTAAATGCTGTACAGAAAAAAGATAGAAGCAATTTATTTAGTTCTGATAAGATACGGTCATTTACTGGAAAAGATCTACAAACAATTGCATTTCCTATTGGTGGAGTAGCAACTGGGAATATTCTATTAGGTGGCAGAGGCGACATTCATGGACTTGAAATTTTCAATAAACCGGCTAAGAGTTCGACCACCGGATTCGGAAATTTTTTCTCCATATGGGTTAAGAAAAAGGGAGAGAAGCCTGTAGCAAAAATATTAGAACGACAATTACTCCCTCCTTATACGGGTTGGATGGGAGTCCCAAGGAATCAATTTGGCGGAGTTTCCAGATTTAAAGAAGTTATATTTAAGGGGGAATATCCTTTTGCATATCTTACTTACAAAGATGAGACCATTCCTATAAAAATAAATCTTGAAGCTTATAATCCATTTATCCCTCTTTCTCCGAAGAGAAGTGGTATTCCTGCTGCAATATTTAACTGGAAACTCAAAAATCCAACAAATTCTTCTATAAAGGTTTCAATCGCGTTTACTATGCAGAATCCAATACAATCGGGGAATAAGAAAGATTTTGATTTTTACAATAATTTAGACATTGGAGACGACATAAATGAATATATCGATGATGGGGTAAATAGAGGAATATACATGTATTCTAACAGTAACAAAGAAAAGGATCTGGAATTTGGGAGCCTTGCTTTTGCTACAACTAATGAAGATGTTGATGTTCAAACAAGGTGGTATAGGGGTATCTGGTTTGATAAGGCACATATTTTCTGGGGTGATTTCACAGACGATGGACGTATCAGGAATTATACTGAAAAGGCCAGCTCAAAAAATAATAACACATTCTATTGGAATCCAAAATCTGATGTCGCAACTGTTTTAGTATCAATTGAATTAAGGCCGAATGAAGAAAAAACAGTTCCTTTCTATTTTAGTTGGTTTTTTCCGAATAGAAAAGAAATCTATTCTATTGGTGCAACAGAATCATCAATATTTAGAAATTACTATACTACCCAATTTAAGGATGCGTGGGATGTTCTTAGATATCTAACTCAAAATATTAAAAATTTATATAAGGATACTAAAACTTTTCATGATATTCTTTTTAGTTCTTCCTATCCATCGTATGTGATTGATGCTATAACTTCTCAAATGTCATCACTTAAAACGAATCTTGTAACGCGTGATGAAAAGGGACAATTTTATGGATGGGAAGGGTTGACAGATAACGCAGGGTGTTGTTTTGGGAGCTGTACACACGTATGGAATTATGCACAAACTTTAGCTTATCTATTCCCTTCTCTCGAAAGAAGTATGCATGAGATAACATTACTCCATGATACATTTAATAATGGTTATCAACCGTATCGTACTATATTCCCGCCTGAAAATAGGTGGTTTCATTTTCGTCCTGCAGCTGACGGGCAAATGGGAAATATTATCACAACATATAGAGAATGGAAACTTTCGGGTGATACTGATTGGCTAAAAAGTATTTGGCAAAAGGTTAAAGCCTCACTTGAGTATGCATGGAAAGGTGTTGGAAAGGTTGAGGAGAATTTGGAATGGCAGAAAAATGGTGCTGCATTGCCATGGGACCCAAACAAAGATGGTGTTATGGAGGGGCAGCAGCATAATACGTATGATGTCGATTTTTATGGACCAAATACCATGGTTGGTGCAACTTACTTAGGTGCATTAAAAGCAGCTTCGGAGATGGCAAAAGCTGTGGGTGAAGATGATAAGTCAAAGGAATACATCAAGCTTTTCCAAAAAGGTTCTAAAAAATATGATAGACTTCTGTGGAATGGGGAATATTATTCTCAGAAGGTTGATGTTCTTGATGGACTTAAGGTCCCAAAGGAGTGGCAAACTCCTAATACGGATGGAGAGATTATACCAAAGTATCAATATGAAAAGGGTTGCTTATCGGATCAGTTAATGGGCCAGTACCTGGCTTTTACGACTGGCCTTGGTTATTTATTCAATAAAGCCCATGTTGATCAAGCTATGGAATCGATTTTTAAATACAATTTTCGAACTGATTTTAATAATTTCTCAAATGTTCAACGCATATATGCTCTGAATGATGAGAAAGGACTTCTTCTTTGCACATGGCCTAAAGGTAACCGACCTGTACTTCCTTTTATCTATTCTGACGAAGTTTGGACCGGTATAGAGTATCAGGTAGCGAGTTCGTTGATTTACACGGGGCATATCGAGGATGGATTGACAATAATTAAGGCCGCTCGTGACAGATATAGTGGTTTTAATAGAAATCCATGGGATGAAATAGAATGTGGACACAATTATGCGAGAGCAATGTCGAGCTGGGCGATAATGCTTGCTCTTTCAGGTTATCAATATGATGGTGTTAATCACGTTATTTCATTCTCACCTAAAGTCAATAAAAATGATTTCAAGACATTCTGGTCATCAGGTAAGGGTTGGGGTGGTTTCACCATTAAAGACCACACTGTTACTGTAAAAGTGGAGTATGGAAGCCTAAAAATATTGAAATTGGGAATTTCAAAGGATTATAATTTCAAATCAATAACAAGTGTTAATGGAATATCCAAAAATGTGCGAATAAGTTTAAAAAAGAAAAATTGTCTATTATATGTCTCTTTTGAAAATCTTGTAGAACTGAAAAGGGGCGATCATTTATCAATTGTGTTTAAATAATACTCAATTAATGCTGATGAATAGGTTCAAGGAATATGTCTGAAAAAACAACATTATCAATTGCCATCGGATCGGATCATGCAGGCTTCTCATTAAAGGAAGTGCTGAAATCATATCTTATAGCGAATGGCTATGAGTTATTTGATTGTGGTACTTATAATAAAGATTCCGTCGATTATCCAAAATATGCATATGCTGTTGCTAAAAGGATATCCGATGGTAAGGCTCAATTTGGAATTATTGTTGATGGATCCGGTATTGGATCTGCTGTGGTAGCAAATAAAGTACACGGTATTCGTGCTGCGATGTGTTATGATCTTTCCACTGCAAAGAGTGCGCGTGAGCACAATGATGCGAATGTATTAACATTAGGTGCAGGATTGATCAGCTCAACATTGGCTAAACAAATTGTTGATGTTTTTTTGTCAAGCAAATGTACTGTTGAACGCTATTTGAGTAGAGTGAAGATGGTAGATGATTTAAACGCATGCATTAAACAGAATTGTAATTTTGAGGACACTGTAAGTCTTCAAAAAAAGGAGACAAATTCATTGGATTTAACAGATCAAGATATTGAGCGCGTTGCGGATAAAATTAAAGATTTTTTAGAGGCTCAGAAAATTAGTCTATACAATAGCGCAAATGTTGCTTTTAAGCAAAGTGTAGATAATGACCATGATACTGTACGCAAATTTATTAACTTGGGTGTTGAGAGGATATCAAATAGTCCTGGGATAACAAATATTCCACGAGACATTGCTAAGTATATTGATCATACTTTACTAAACCCTGATGCAACGATTGATGATATTTTGAAATTATGTTCAGAAGCAAAGGAATTTGAATTTGCTTCGGTTTGTATAAATCCAACATATGTCCCACTGGCTGCAAAGGAATTGGCAGGAACACATGTCCATGTATGTGCAGTTGTTGGGTTTCCGCATGGAAATCATATGCCTGAGATAAAAGCTCATGAGACACGTCGAGCTATTCGTGATGGTGCTAAAGAAATTGATATGGTTATTAATATTGGAGCATTAAAGAATGGTAATGAAGAATTATTATACAAAGATATCAGGATGGTTGCTGAAGCTTGTGAAGATGGAGGTGCTTTGAGCAAAGTTATTATCGAAGCAGCATTGCTGACTGACGAAGAAAAAATAATTGCTTGTAAAGTAGCTAAACGTGCGCGAGCAAATTTTGTAAAGACTTCTACTGGATTTGGCCCGGGAGGTGCGACTAAGCATGATGTAGAATTAATGAGCCGAGTTGTCCGTGATTCAGGGATGGGAGTTAAAGCTGCTGGGGGAATTAAAACTATTGAAGATTTTAATGAAATGATTACAGCAGGTGCTACAAGAATAGGTGCGAGTGCGGGTGTTCAAATTCTTGAGCAAGCAAAAAATATTACAGTTTCTGAGTGAGTTTGTATAATAAAATTAAAGGGAGGTTATGTTTTGGTTGATCTACGTGCTTATATTTTTTTAGATAGCATCCAACCCCAATATGCAGCATTTTTAGGAACTATTGTGAAAGGATTTTTACCAATTGCCGGAATGGCTTCACTTTATGTTGAAATTTCTCCCGGGATTGAGATTAATCGTGTAACTGATATTGCATTAAAATCAACAGATGTTACACCAGGAATGCAGATTGTTGAAAGGCTTTACGGATTATTAGAGGTTCATTCATCCTCCCAAGCAGACGTTCGTCAAGCAGGTAATGCTATTTTGGAGGCATTGGAATTAAAAGAAGAGGAACGGTGGAAACCGAAAATATATTCCAGTCAAGTGATTCGTTCTATTGATGATTACCAGACACAGCTGATTAATCGAATGCGCCATGGGAATATGATTGTTCCAGGAGAAACTCTTTTTGTAATGGAGGTTCAACCTGCAGCTTATGCAGCTTTGGCTGCTAATGAAGCTGAGAAAGCTGCAGATATCAATATTTTAGAAGTAAGGGCATATGGTAGTTTTGGAAGGATTTATCTTGGTGGGAAAGAACGGGATATTGATGTCGGCTATCGGGCTGCTATTAAGGCGATTGAGGATGTCTCTGGAAAAGAAATGAAAAATTAATAAAGAGAATTTTTGTCCAAATTTAAGAGAGACAAGGAAAAGAAGGATTCCTCCCGATTAAAATCGGGACGGGAATAACATGAGGGAGGGGTGTCATTCCTGAAATTTTCAATCAGGAATCCAGGATTGGGCTAAGTGTCTATTCCTAAATAAATTTGATTAAATGTGGTTGTGATTTATGAATAATGCAGGTTAGTAAAGATGGAAAATTTATTTTTTTGAAGAGAACAACAAATAATTTGGAGGTAATGAAATGGCTGAAGCATTAGGTATGATTGAAACCCGGAGTTTTCCTGCAGTAGTCGAAGCAGCAGATGCAATGGTAAAAGCAGCAAAAGTAGAATTGGTTGGTTATGAAAAGACAGGAGGCGGTTATGTTTCTGCAATCATTCGGGGTGATGTTGCTGCTGTGAAAGCCGCATGCGATGCAGGTAGGGCAGGTGCCTCAAAAGTTGGTGAGATCGTTGCAATCCATGTAATTGCTCGCCTTCATGCGAACGTTGATATTGTTATGCCACTTGGCCGCATGGAGAAAAAGGAGAAAACAACTATAAAGCGGTCTTAGTTTATATGCAATAAATAAAACCATAGGAAAAACGATGATTTTAGCAAAGGTAGCGGGTACTGTTGTTGCAACTCAAAAAGAGCCGAGTATGGAAGGACTGAAGTTTCTTTTATTACGTCAGATAGATTTAGATGGTAAAAAAACAGGTGGTTTTGTAGTAGCAGTAGATGCTGTGGGGGCTGGCATTGAAGAAATTGTACTCTATGCCAGTGGGAGTTCTGCAAGACAAACTATCATGACAGAAAAACGTCCATGTGATGCTGTAATCATGGCTATTGTTGATAACTGGGAGGTTGAAGGCCAGTTGAAATATAAAAAGGGTGTTGATGACTAAATGTATTGACACTTAACATATGTCAGATTATAATATTTAATTATTCAATATGATGCTGAATAAACATTTTTGATGATTATGAGGAATGTTGATATGTCTTCCTTGACGGAAAAGCAGGTTGATACTGTAGCCCGACGTGTACTCGAAAGGTTACTATATACCAGTCCTGATGATAGATTAAATTTGCCTAATAAGAAAGATCTTTCTCAAAAATATTCGTCCTTATCAGGCATATTTTCGAAAATAAACGAGGCAGTAGCTGCAGCCGGACAAGCTCAACGCCAGTTAATGCAACTTTCATTGGCAAAACGAAATGAGATAATCAAGAATATCCGGCTTAAAATGTCTGAACATGCAGAAGAATTAGCTCGGAAAGCGCATGAAGAGACAGGTCTTGGACGTGTTGAAGATAAGATTTTAAAGAATAAACTTGTTATTGAGAAAACTCCAGGAACCGAAATATTGACAACTCAGGCGTATTCGGGTGATCGCGGTTTGATGTTGATGGAATTGGCGCCATATGGTATTATCGGTGCTATAACACCTGTAACGAATCCTACTTCAACGATTATTTGTAATACGATTGGTATGATTGCGGCTGGGAATGCTGTTGTCTTCAACGTACATCCATCTGCAAAAAATGTAAGTATTGAAAATATTATTCTAATTAATGAAGCGATTTCTGAAGCAGGGGGGCCATGCAATTTAGTCACGGCAATTTCTGAACCGACAATTGAAAGTGCACAGGAATTGATGAAACATTCAGATGTTCGTTTACTTGTTATAACAGGTGGTGCAAGTGTTGTAAAAGCAGCCATGACAAGTGGAAAGAGAGCAATCTGTGCAGGGCCTGGGAACCCTCCTATTGTTGTGGATGAGAGTGCGGACATAAAGCAGGCATCCAAAGATATATTACTGGGTGCATCTTTGGATAACAATATTATCTGTGTCAGTGGAAAAATTTTGTTCGTAGTAGAAAGTATTGCAGATAAACTTATTTCAGCACTTAAAAATCAGGGTGCTGTCCAACTAAGTAAAGAACAGTTTACGCATCTTGAGAAGATTATTTTTGCGGAAAACCATGGACCTCGAATGCATGCGGTTATGGAAAAAACACTTATTGGAAAAGATGTTCAGGTTATATTATCGAAAATTGGAATTAATGTAGATCAGGATGTGCGGTTAGCTATTGTGGAAGTCCCGTATGAGCATCCATTGGTTTGGACCGAACAGATGATGCCAATTCTTCCGATTGTGAGGGCGGAAAGTGCCGATCAAGCCATTGATATGGCCAAGGAAGCTGAGGGTGGATTACGCCATACAGCCGTGATGCACTCCAAGAATCTTGACAATTTGAGCCGTATGGCACGGGAAATGGACAGCAGTATTTTTGTGAAGAATGGACCTGCAGTTGCCGGTTTGGGTTATGGGGGCGAGGGGTATTGCTCATTTTCAATAGCTAGTCCTACGGGAGAAGGGTTGACAAATCCAAGAAGTTTCGCTCGTGAACGTCGTTGTGTATTAGTAGACCATTTTAGGATAATATAATGAAAGTATACCCTGCAATAGCATTAATCGAATATTCAGATATTCCTATGGGAATTCTATGCAGTGATGCAATGGTTAAACACTCTCCAATTTCAATGATTAAGACTGGTACTGTATCTCGGGGTAAATTTTTGATTTTGATTGGGGGCAGTGTTGCTTCTGTGGAAGAAGCGTACGAAGAAGGTGTAAATAGAGGAAAATCTTTCCTTTTGGATTCTCTATTTCTGCCTGATGTGCATAGACAAGTCTATGATGCGTTGTTAGGGAACCGCACTGGATGTATTGGGGATGGCATAGCTGTTTTTGAGACGAAAACAGTGGCAACAGTGATTCGTTCATCAGACGCAGCTGTTAAAAGTGCAGATGTAGACATTATTGAAACCCGAATGGCTGATTCTTTGGGTGGTCAAGCATTTACAATATTTACGGGGAAAGTAGGGGATCTTGAATCAGCTATTCGGATTGCTCAAAGATCAGCTGAAGAATTTAATGCTTTGTGTAGCTATTCGATTATCCCCAAATTGCATCCAGAGATCGCTAAGCAAATTGATGTATCAACACGATTTTCAAAAATTGAAAGTTTATTTATTAAAGATGGAGAGATAAATAATGTTATTGGGAAGGGTGATAGGAACTCTGACACCTAGTGAAGTTTATAAAGGATTAAAAGGAGTTCCTATGCTCATAGTTCAACCATTAGATAAACAGCAGAAATCTGCCGGGTCACCTTTGGTTGCAGCTGATTCAACAAGAATGGCCGGACATGGTGAGCTGATTTATTATGAAGGTGGACGAGAAGCAGCGTTAGCACTGGATCCGTGGTTTGTTCCTGTTGACCATACGATTATTGGAATTGTAGATGATGTGCACTTGTTAAATTTGGAGGATACATGATCCTGGGACAGGCCTGCGGGGTTATATACTCTACAATTAACCATCCTTTTTATGACACTAGGCGGCTTCTCATTGTTGATCGTTTAGATCCAAAAGGCCGACCAACCGGCAAATATTTAATTGCCGTGGACACTGTAGATGCTGGTAATGGGGAAATTGTATTAGTTATCGATGAGGGAAATTCAGCCCGTCAGATTGTAGATGATTCCAATGCACCAATTCGTTCTATAATCGTTGGAATTGTTGATCATATAAGTATAGATATAGATAAAGTATGAAAAAGTTGATTTGTGTTATTAACTATTTGACTTTTTTATTAAAGGAATATTTATGTATAAATAAATAAAGAATAAAATAATTTCATATCAGAAAAGTTAATTTAGGAAATAATTGACAATTAGTTGTAAGAAAAGAAAGGAGGTACCAATTGTGCTTTGAATGCATTTTTTAAAATTTGGAAAATGTATCTAAAAAACAAAAGGAGGAGGAACAAATGAGGAAGAATAGTATTTTTAGGATGGAGATTATTTTTTTGACAATAATTTTTCTTATTATTATATCCTCGAGCTTGTATGCTGCAACGACAGGTAAGATATTTGGAAAAGTGACAGATAAGGGAACAGGAGAGCCTCTTATAGGGGCTAATGTGCTAATTGTTGGTACATCCTTGGGAGCAACCACTGATAAAAATGGAGAATATTTTATTATTAATATTCCTCCTGGTATTTTTTCGGTTAGATGCTCTTATATGGGTTATAACCAGGTTACTCAAACAGAAGTAAAAATTTATGTGAGTAGAACAACTTATTTGAATTATGAATTATCTCAATCAGTTGTGAAAGGTCAAAGTGTGACTATCACAGCTAAACGACCAATTGTTGTAAAGGATCTTACAGCCAGTGAACAGGTTATAACAACAAATGATATAGATAAAACCTGGGCAAGATCATTTGATGAAGTGATATCAACGCAGACAGGTGTATTTGGCGGCCACTTTCGTGGCGGATCGAAAGTTGAAACTTCTTATTTATTGGATAATGTAAGTTTGAACAGCGGACTTTTATCTGATAATTATCAAGGTTTAAATACAACTGCTCTGCAAGAAATTGCTGTCCAAACGGGTGGATATAATGCTGAATTTGGGAATGCCCAATCTGGAGTTGTCACTATGGTGTCTAAATCATCAGAGAAGGGGATTCACGGTACATTCCTTAGTCGTATGCGTCCTGCAGGAAAGTATCACTGGGGGCGTAATATCTACAGCCATGAAAATTATGATTGGGCAGGCCATGGCCTTGATTTTTGGACTGAAGAATCTCTTAATCCTCAGAGTCAATATTTCGGTCAGAATCCTAATAATCTACTTGCTCAATGGCAAACTCAAATGACTCCAGACCCAATTCAGGGAAAATATGCAGAGCGTCCTGAATATGAGACGGAATTTACAATTTACGGTGCTGCAAATTCTAAAATAAGTTTTTTGTTATCCGGGCGATACAAACGGGGGGTCAATATTTTTCCACAAATGACAGCATATAATCCGGAATATAACTTTCAGGGGAACTTGGAATATAAGCTCAATAAAAATATGAAATTGAAATTTAGTGGAATATACGGTGGTTATGAAACTTGTTCAAATTCACTTTCAAACTATAATACTTTGGAAAATTCACAAGAAATTGCTTGGTTACCATTTCCACAAGCAACCGATCCTTACCACTGGTTTAAAATTAATATGCCCGGTGCCTGGCATTTCTGGCCGGAATTGAGAAAAACACAGAGTTATTCTTTGAAGTGGACACATGTACTTAATCCAAAAACTTTTTACGAAATCAATTTCAACTATCTGCATGATAATATGGATAAAACTGACAGAGATAACCTTTTCCCATGGTCTATCAGGACAGCAGATAATAAATGGGATTTTGATGATGAAAAATTCGGTATGCTTGGTATATACGAATTAGAAGGCTATATCCATTTTAATGTGTGGTTTGATAGTAAAGTTTATAGTATCAAAGGTGATCTTACAAGTCAAGTTAATAAAAACAATTTGATTAAGACGGGTTTTGAAGCCAAGAGTTATGATTTTGCTTATGATCATGCAATGTCGTCCTATGAAGGCGGTAGCCGCTGGAACTTGATGAATATTTTCAATGGTAAACCCTATGAAGGTACATATTACGTTCAGGACAAACTTGAATTTGCAGGAATGATTATTAATGCAGGTATTCGAATGGATTTTTTCAATCAGAAACGTAATGCACCTAAAAACATGTTTGATCCTCTGGCTTACGAGTCGACAACTCCTGGTAACATTACTCCATGGTATCCTGGGGAACCGGAAAGGGAAAAGACAAAAACACAATTTGCTGTAGCTCCCCGTTTAGGGATTTCTCATCCTATCAGTGAAAATACGGTGTTACACTTTAATTATGGCCATTTTTATCAAAGGCCTTCATGGAACAAAATGTTTGGATTTCCATATATCAGTTATACAGAGGATAATGAAGTTCTGCGAAATCCTTATGATCCCAATACTATAGCTTTTATGGATCAATGGCAGGGTTTTCTAGGTAATCCCAAAATGGGATATGAGAAAACAATTCAATATGAGATTGGAGTGGATCAGAATATTGCCAATTTATTAAGGCTGGATATAACAGGTTATTATAAAGATGCCAGTGATCAAACAGTATTTAGGGAAGGTACTTATTACGATCCATACTACGGGGATCTAAATACTTGGACAACAGTTTACAACGCTTTGAACCAATATAATATCCCACTTATGGTCTCTAACTGTGCCTATGCTGATATCCGCGGATTAGAAGTTAAAATGGATACTCGTTTTAAGTTTCCCCTCAATTTTAACTTTAGTTATGATTTAAATTACACAACAGGAGGAGTTGTAGGATATGCTACCCTTTATGAATTAAATTCAGGCGTAAATTCACCTCAGGGTTTTGCAGGGCGGAAAAAACCGTGGAACAGCAATAACAAATTCAAGGGTATAGCCAATTTGTATTTTCCATCTGGATTCGGACCATCCATTGCAGGATTTAAGCCGTTGAGTAATTTTAATGTAAATTTATATTTCGAATACTGGAATGGTCAGCAGTATACTTATCATGGACCGGGAGATGCATCAACGGAGCCAAATAACATGCGCTGGTTTGCTCATTACAGAACGAATTTGAAAGTAGCAAAAAGAATCCAGATTCTGGGCATTCAAACCGAATTGAGTATGGATATCCGAAATCTTCTTAATAACAAAGATCTGAATTTGCTGTTTGGTAATGATATGACATTTTATCAAGAGAATCCAGATCTTTCACTTGAAGAAAGGCTACCAAAGAATTGGTGGTCAGGTGAACCAAATAAGTGGGTTTGGTATAGTTGGGCAAATCTGCCACGACAAATTTACTTCCAATTGAAAGTCGATTTTTAACATTAAAAATGGTTGTTAATAAATTGATAATATGACATTTAATTGTTAAGTAAAGGAGAATCAGCATGAAAATGAACAAAAATAAATATAAAGGTTGCTGTAAGTACAGCTTCCTTTTACGGGTAAAAATTCTTTTCCTTATGTCTTGTCTGGTTAGTACTTCGTTTGCACAAGTAAATTGGGATAAGGCATCGCTAACACGAGGAAAAGTATGGCTAACTATTATGAATTCTTGTCAGTGGGGTAATCCTGTTAATCCACCTTCCAAGTTTTATTTATTAGATTATCCCGGATATAGTACAGGTGCTAATCTTTGGGACCATATGTCCTATGCCTGGTCTGGCGGGTACACGATTTATGGGGAGAGAAATGGAGCTGCAGCTGCCTATACAATTGGTACTGCTTTTTATTCATCATCGCAGTATGTTTACCCAACAGTTGCATCATCTCTAACTAAAAATTATAATCTGGAAGATCCCGCAATACCTGCAGAAGAAGTTGCTTCAGGTGCATCACATGTGATCGATCTAAACGTGGATGTATCCCATAAAAGCATGGTATGGAGTTTTCCAAAATATGATGATTTTATCATCCATGAATATACAATCACAAATACAGGTAATACACCATTGGACAATCTTTATTTTGGTGTGCGTGTTGCTTGCTGGCCCACTATGAAAGGGGACGGTGCTATTATTGGTAATGGTAATTTTAGTTGGAATATTGATAATAAATACGGTTGGAATGAGAATTACGATTTTTACTATGTCTATGATGGCTGGTCTTTCCGGTGGGAAGATGAAGCGCCGCTTAATTTTACTTTTGGTCCCGGACCGGAAACTGGTGATATAGGTGATCCGGCTGATCTTTTTGATCCTAATGCACAAACTCACGAACTTCTTGCACCTGGATACACGGCTATCGTCTGTTTGGATTCTGCTGGGGCTAATGTTTATCAGAATATTGGACAATTTTTAGGTCAACAACCACCATTTGCAGGTCAGGTTGACCCTGAAGATATTGTTCCTCGTCTCGGGACCAATACACCTTCTGAAATTCTGGAAAAAATTACACATCAACAGCCGCGTTTATCCTGGGATGATGCACATGCACAGGGAGTAGAAGGCGGAAGTAAATATTTAAGAATGCCTGAAGTTATGATCACATGCGGGCCCTATAATGATATTCCCCCTGGTGGATCTGTAAAAGTTGTATTTGCTGAGGTTTTGGGTGAGATGGATAGAGCTAAGATTGTCCAAGGTGGGGTGGAGAATGTAAAACTTCTAGCAACAAAATCGAAAGCAGCTCTTTTTGAGAATGTGAAAAATTGTTTTGAATTGTATCACAACGGATATCAGATAGATGATCCACCACCGATGACACCAACGAACGGGGAAAATAGTCTTACACTAACTCCGATTGGCGGTGGTGTTAAAATTGCATGGCCACCTATTCCGGATACATATACAGATCCTGTTTCAGGAGTCAATGATTTAGAAGGATATAGAGTATATCGTTCAAATTATTTTGTAATCGGACCCTGGAAGCTTATTGCAGATATTAAGATTGAAGATGCAGCTGTTGAAGATGGAATGGTTTCTTATTCAGATGAAGGTTTGTCATTGGGTGTTGGTAATTATTATACAGTAACGAGTTATGATACCAATGGGAATGAGAGCGGAAAGGTTAATGCTAACCGATATCCCGTTTATCCACTACGTCCGCCAAACCCAGACTTTCCTAAAAAGGTGTATGTGGTTCCAAATCCATTCCGCCAACACAGTGGATTAATTGGTTCAGGTGAAGAATTGAGAATGGAATTTATTGGTATCCCGGCACAGTGCACGATTAGGATTTATACTTTAGCTGGTGAATTGGTAAGAAAAATCGAACATGATGATGGTAGCGGGTCCCAATCATGGGGTAGTATTCTTGAATTGGATTATCAAGTGAATAAGTGGATGATGTATGTAGCACCTGGGGTTTATGTTTATCATATAGAATCAAATGTTCCAGAACATAAAGGTGAAACTTACATTGGTAAATTAGCAATTATTAAGTAATGGGACATTAATGATCAAAATACCAATTTTATCCCACAGGAGGAACAAAGATGCAATATAATAAAAAAACTATCATATTCATCAATGCTACCCTCGTCTTTCTTATGGCCATTTCAGGATTGTATGCACAAAGTGGTATTGATCCTTATAAGATTGAACGTGTTGGTTTGACAGGGTGGCAATTTTTAAAAATTCAAAATGATGCTAGATTCGCAGCAATGGGTGGAGCCTTTACTGCTGTTTCTCATGGTGATGCTGGATCAATATTCAGTAATCCGGCAGCTTTGACTGATGTTGATAATTTGGATTGTTTTATCAGCAATGTCAATTGGATTGCTGATATAGGATATAGAAATGCATCAATTGCTAAACGGTTAGGCAGGATAGGCGTGTTCGGGCTTAGCGTTGCCATAGTTGATATGGGAGATATTGATGAAACTATAAACAGTCCTGTTATTGGAGAAAATAGAACTGAAGCTGTCGTTACTGGAAATACTTTTAGTGCAAGCGATTTTGCGGTTGGATTGTCTTATGCAAAAAAAATTACTGACCGTCTTTCCATTGGTGGTAATGTAAGATGGATTCAGGAAAAGATTGCGGATGTTAGTATGCAAAATGTATCTGTCGATTTTGGTACAATCTTTCATACTGGATTCAAGAGTTTGCGATTTGCTATGTTGGCACGTAATTTTGGACCCGATGCTCACTTAGTTGGATGGTCCGAAGAATACCAATCTGAGGCAGTTGATGTTCGTATGCCACTTGATTTTCGTTTAGGAATGGCTATGGACTTTTTTGATACTGAAGGTAGTAATCAGCTATTAACAATTTCCTTAGATGGCAGTCATCCTAATGATGGCCCAGAAAAGATAAATTTAGGCGGCGAATATACTCTTGCAGATATTCTTATCCTTCGAGCAGGTTATCGTTTTAATTATGATGAAGAAAATTTTTCTTTTGGTGGCGGACTACAGTACAAAATAGGTGAAGTATCAGCAAAGATCAATTATGCATTTGTTAACTTTAGCAGATTAAAGCAAGTTCAAATGTTCTCTTTAGGCTTTTCTTTCTAAACTGGAAAAGAGGCCAGTGAGTGGTTTTTTCTTAGCTGGCCTCTTTAATTAAAATGACCTTATCTATCTAAATATAATTTAAAATATTGTGACAGGCGGAGAAAAAAATACATGAAAAGAAATATCATTTTATTTTTTATATTTGCCTGCTTTATTAGTGTTATTTTGTGAGTTCAAGGAGTAATTGCAACTGTTAGTAAAAAGAGAGGTTAATTATGTTTGTATTACAAAGTTATCTACCAGCGGTAATTTTTTGTGTCATTACTATGTTTTGCTGGGGATCTTGGGCTAATACTCAGAAGCTGGCAAAAAAGGAATGGCGTTTTGAACTTTTTTATTGGGATTACACGATCGGTGTTTTATTATTATCCATTGTTTCAGCGCTTACTTTAGGAAGTATGGGATCAGTCGGAAGAAGTTTTTTCCAGGATATAGCTCAGGCTGATTTCAACAATATACTATCAGCAGCTATTGGGGGAGCTGTGTTTAATGCTGCAAATATCCTTTTGGTTGCTGCTATTGCTATTGCAGGCATGTCTGTTGCCTTTCCCGTAGGGATAGGATTAGCCTTGGCATTGGGAGTTGTTATTAATTTTATTGCAACACCACTCGGGAATCCAATACTCCTTTTTGTAGGGGTGGCATTAGTAGTTGCAGCTATTTTTTTTGATGCTGCTGCCTATAAAAAAATACCTGGTCAATCTGGAAGTGTCTCAACTAAAGGTCTTGTTCTTTCTGTTTTATGCGGAATTCTGATGGGATTCTTTTATAGATTCGTAGCGAGAGCTATGTCAACAGACTTTGTTAATTTGGAAGCAGGGAAACTGAGTCCTTATACAGCTGTGTTCTTTTTCTCTGTAGGAGTGGTTGTCAGTAATTTTGTATTTAATACCATAATTATGAAAAAACCATTTGTTGGTAAGCCGGTTCCATTTTCTGCTTATTTCAAAGGCGGATTTCGCATACATCTAATTGGTATACTTGGTGGCATTATCTGGAATATTGGAATGTCCTTAAACATAATTGCATCAGGTCAGGCAGGTTTTGCGATTTCCTATGGACTGGGACAGGGAGCCACGTTGGTAGCGGCACTCTGGGGCGTATTCATTTGGAAGGAATTTAAAGCAGCGCCAAAATCAGCAAATAAACTCATAGCACTTATGTTCTTTTGTTTTGTTATCGGTTTAGGTCTTATTATAATTTCAAGGTTGGCTTAATTTTTTATAAAAGAGCATATTGTTATAACATTTTAATCTTATCTATGATAAGTATCAGGGAAGAAAGTGATACTGCAAAAAAGTTTGAGTTATTCAATAGTTGTTTTATTTGTGATTATTCTATGCAATTGCTCTGTGCAATCTTTAGATGAGGATAATTCAAACTTAAATTATATACCACCAATTAGTGATACACGGGATGTCTTTGTACTATCCCGTGCTACTAAAATTTGTCAACTCGTAGGCGATTGGGATCGAGAACGACAAGAGCCGACGCTCAATCAAACAGGGATTAGGTATAATCTAGATATGATAGACCTCGGCGTTCCATTTATACACAAAGGTCTGACGTATATTCTTTTTGGTGAAACATGGATAGGTGCTTACGATGCTATAGCCTATACGAATGATACTACTCCGGAGGATGGTCTCCAATTGGATTTCATCCAAAATGAAGATGGACATTTCAGACCCGTAAGTATTCCTGGTGTAAGTCTGGGGGCTTTTGAAGCGCTATTGGAAGGGGTGAGTATAGGGGGGCGTATGTACATCTATGTAAGTACAGATAATTATAAGTATGGTGTAGGGCCTGGTTATGAGTATTCGCGTTCGGTCTTGGCGGTATCTGATGATAACGGATATACTTTTACTTATTTATACGACTTATCAACATTTCCAAATGGGCATTTCATCAATGTTTCAATTGTAAAAGTGGAAGTATCAGCATGGGAAGGTTTTCCGGATTCGACGGGTGTCGGCTTGGTTCTATTTGGCTCTGGAAAGCCCGCACAGAGCAATGTTTTTCTTGCTTTTCAACCTGCAGAGCTGATTGAAGACCCATCGAGTATATGGTATTTTGCAGGTTTGACTGATTCTGGTGAACCAACCTGGAGCAGCCAAGAACAAGATGCTAAACCGCTCTTTCTTCAACCATGTGTGGCATCAATATCAGTTACATACAATCGTTTTATTCATAAATGGATAATGCTCTACCCCTGCCTTTTCCCAGAAAGACCCGATTATCTGCGAGGTATCAATATGCGAACCGCGGATTATCCATGGGGTCCTTGGTCACTTCCGACAATCATTTTCCATCCATGGGAGGATAACGCATTAGGTAGCTACATGCATGTGAGTTGGGAGTATGCTGTGATGGATTCTGTGCATGATCCTGGCAGGGAATACGAATGGGGTATTGAATACGGTTCCTACCAATATGGGATGTTCGCGACTGGAGATTCCGCTACGACAACAATCTATTTTAATATGTCCACTTGGAATCCGTATACTGTTGTATTGATGAAGACTATTTTACAAAAGTTGTGAACTAACCCAATTTTAGTTATTATTTTCTGATTGTTTAAAAAGAAGGGTGAAAGGAGTTGTGAAATGCGAAAGAAATTGTTAATTTTTATAGTAGTATTATTCATTTTTTTATTAATTCAGCCTATGCAAGCACAACAGGTCAAGATGGAGAAAATAAATTACGGAGGCTGGCCAAATTGCATTCAATTGAGTAATAATGAAGTCGAACTTGTAATAACTACAGATGTCGGCCCTCGTGTTATCAGATATGGTTTTGTCGGTAAACAAAATCTTTTCAAAGAGTATGCAGATCAAATGGGCAAAACAGGTGGTAATGAGTGGCGTATTTATGGTGGACATCGTCTTTGGCATGCACCAGAATCAAAACCACGTTCATATGCACCAGACAATGAATCAATTAAATATGTCTGGGATGGTACAACATTGATTTTAATACAGCCCGTCGAACATTCAACCGGGTTTATCAAAGAAATAGCGATTACACTTGACTCAAAAGGAACTCATGTTAAAGTTGAACATACTCTTATCAATAAAAATCTTTGGACGATCGAGACAGCACCCTGGGCAATGTCTACAATGGCAGAAAATGGTCGGGCCATTTTCCCTCAGGAGCCACTGTATCCCTATCCGGAATATCTGCCTCCGGCGAGACCAATGGTTTTATGGCATTACTCTGATATGGGTGATCCAAGATGGACATGGGGTAAAAAATATATTCAATTACAACAGGATCCCAAAGCAACCGGACAAGTTAAGATTGGATTAGGCAATACTCTTGGATGGGCAGCTTATTGTCTTAATGGCCAGGTTTTCATAAAACGTTTTCCTTATGTTACTGGAGCAATTTATCCTGATTTTGGAAGCTGTAACAATGAGACATTTACTAATCAAAGTATGTTGGAAATAGAGACTTTGGGTCCTATTGTGAAAATATTGCCAGGGGGTAAAACAACTCACATAGAACATTGGTTTCTATTTAATGCAAAGATCAGGAAAAGTGAAGATTCAATTGATAAGAATTTACTCCCTTTAGTTGAACAAACAAAAAAATATATAAATTGATGGGTCAGAGTTATTATTTATTTAGTTTTGATTTTTTAAAAGGAGATGTTAAAAATGAATAAATCGAAAATTATTGTAATAGGAAGTGCAGGTGTTGATTTAACAGTTAAACTTGAAAGACTGCCCAAACCAGGTGAGACTATTGTGGGTGGTACTTTTAGTAAAGCATATGGTGCTAAAGGTGCAAATCAAGCTGTTGCTGCTGCGCGACTTGGAGGGAATGTCACATTTGTTGCAAACATGGGTGCTGATGATTACAGGAAAGAATCCATAATAAATTTTCAAAATGAAGGGATGAACACAGAATTTATCACCGCTGATAATGAATATCCTACAGCAGTCGCTTTTATTTTTGTTGATAAAAAAGGGGAGAACGCTATAGGAGTCGCTTCTGGTGCCAATATGAATTTATCAGTAAAAGATGTTGAAAAAGCAAAGGGCGTTATAGCAGATCATAATGTGATGCTTTTACAATTAGAAACTCCTGTTGAAACGAACAGGTATTCCGCACGTTTAGGCAAAGAATTCGGAATTATGGTCATATTAAATCCAGCTCCGGCATTTCCATTAGATGAAGATTTATTGCGAATGATTGACGTATTGACACCCAATGAAACCGAAGCTGAGATTTTGACTGGTATTAAAGTCATAGATGAAAGTAGCGCTAAACAAGCTGCAGACATGTTAAGAAAAAAAGGTGCAGCCAATGTAATCATCACCATGGGAGCACAAGGGGCTTTTCTACTCACGGATGTACATTCGGGAATGATATCGAGCATTAAAATTGATGCGGTAGATACCACAGCGGCTGGAGATGCATTTAACGGTGCCTTAGCCTTTGCGTTGTCAAATGGAGAATCTCTAAAGGATGCTGTTAAATTTGCAAATATGGCAGGGGCTTTTGCAGCCACTAAATTAGGAGCACAACCATCTATGTCGAATCGAGAAGAACTCCGTAAATTTGCAGGTGTTTGATATTTTAAGTTATATCGTATTGATAGAATGTAAAATAATGGTTTGAGAAAAGGGAGATTACAATGGAATCTAAAAGTAGGAATATTTTCACTCGCTTCAATTATTTTATAATTTTTAACATTATACTCACTATATTCGTAATCCCTTGCTTTTCCACGGTGAAAGTTCAAGCAATCCCAAGTGAAAATATTCCAAATGAGATAATAATTGAAAATGATAGTTTGTATATTCATATAAGCTTAGACTGGAAACTTTCAATAACATCATTTAAGTACAAACCAAGGGGTATAGAATTAATTCAACCTGGTTATCCCATGCCGCTTGTTGGGATTGAAAATAATTGGTCTCTTTATAACTGTGGTTTTGGGATTCGAAATGCTAAAATAACCAAAACTAAAGAAAAAGTTGATGTACTTATTCATGCCTTTTCCAATTATTTGGAAAATCCATTCCATCTTTTTATAAAACTTACAGTTCGAGAACTTTCACAGATAGAGGTAAAAATATGGCTGGAGAATCGCCTGATAAAAGGTTTTCATGATTTATATCGCGAAACTGATGATTTGGTCCCGACAGGCATTGTTCCCGGTCTGCCGTGGTTGCCTTTTTTGTCACCAATTCCAGGCGGAGAAAGAAGGGTCTTGTATCCAGCACAATCAGGATATGTGCTGACCAAAGTGACAGAGAGAATGATGGACAAGTATCATCCTGTATACGAGTGGGAACGATCATCCGATCCTGAATCAGTTAGAATGATGTTTAATGGGGCAAGGGCGGAACCTAGCGATCCGATGATTCCGACTATTGTCGAATTCCCTGCGATAGATTTGGGTGTTTTTCTGTACAGGGAGAAATCAGATCTTAAATGGCGCTTTAATTCAATCGAAGAAGCTATGTGGCCGTCTCAATCTATGGGTATTAATAGAGGGGGCAGAATTAATATTTTTGAAGGTGTGCTTCGTGTTTTTGAGGGCGACTGGCATAAGGGATTTTATTGGTTTAAAAATCGTTTTCGAAGTCGTTTTGATTTTACAAATTATAAGAGACCAGGAAATGAAAAATTCAAGAATATGTTTCTTGGTTGCTGGTCTTTTATTTATAATCACAACATTTACAATCCTGTTAAAAACCAATTTACTATTGGTGAATACCTGAAAAAAGTTAAATATGAATTTGGCGGTTTCGATCAGTTTGTTTTTTGGCATTCTTATAACCGTGTTGGTGTGGATCCAAGAGATCAGTTTGATCTTCTTCAGGATTTACCAGGAGGAATTGATGGTGTGAAGAGGTTTGTAAATACAGCACATGCAATGGGAACAAAGGTTTATCTACCATTTAATCCTTGGGATAAAATTCGGAAACGAAAAAATATGTACAGGAGACAAGCTGAGGATTTGGGGACTGTAGGTGCAGATGGACTATTCTTGGATACAATGGGTGGAGGAGATCAATCATTTAGAAAAGAAGTAAACAAATATAATCCGAGTGCTCAGTTTCTTTCTGAGTTTAGACCTTCATTTAAAGGGCTGCAATTTACAACATCTCATTACAATGAAAATTTTCAAATATGGCCGATGAATACCGTTGATCTGTTGCGTTTCGTATTACCAGAACATAAAATCTATAAAACAGAACGACTGCAACGAGACAGGAAATACCTGATATATAATGCGTTTTTCAATGCCACTGGTTATGCGGTATGGGATGATGTGTTTGGTGAGATAAATGTTCAAACATGGGACGAGAAAATATTAATTAAAAGATATAATGAAACGATGCATAATTTCGCATATGTATTTGAAGGAGATCGATCTATGCCTCTGGTACCTAGTTTGAAAAAGGGTCTCTATATAAACGGTTTCTTTAACGATGGAATTTACATTTATACTCTATTGGTACCTGAGCGTAAAAATATTTCACGATGGCTGGATACTCGCATAATCGGACGCATTTTCCAGATTAATATCCCAGACAATTGGCATTTAGTAGATGTGTGGAATAAACGACCGGTTGAAGTTCGAATTGAGAAAAATAAAAAATATGTTTTTTTACCTCAAGAAATGCCCGATGTTGCAGGATGTATAGCAGCTATGCCTAAACTAATTGATGTAACAAAGAAAAACGGAATTTGGACTGCTAAAATAACTGGTGACCTTGCAGGTACACTTGAACTTATTGGTTTTGATGGTACATTGCAAGACAAAAAGAATTTAGAAGTTAAAGCAAGCGAATCTCTGACCTTTAATAGAGATTCAGTTAAAAAAAGTACTGATGGGTATGTAATGATCCAATATCGCAATGACAATAAGGAGGTGAAGGATGTTGCGCTGGTCAAAGTTGGTTATTAATAGCAATCTTCTGATTGTTTTTTTGTTATGCTGCATTCTCCCTTTGAAAAGTCAGGATGCTCCAAAAGGAATGGTACTTGTGCCCGGAACTAAATTTCATTTTATTCAGGTCAATCGATGGCGTGAGGGGCTGCAATTACTACCTTATAAAGAGGGACCTATTGGTGACGCCTATGTTGAAGATTCCTGGGTAGATTTGGATAGTTTTTACATTGACATTCATGAAGTAACGAACAAACAGTACAAAGAGTTTTTGGACGCTACAGGTTACAAACCAAAATGGCCGATGAATTTTCTTAAACATTGGAAAAATGGTAAAATTCCGAAAGGAAAAGAAAATTATCCAGTTGTTTATGTAGACTTCCGGGATGCACAAAAATATGCTGAGTGGGCAGGTAAAGCATTGCCGACTGAAGCACAATGGCAATATGCTGCTCAGGGTACAGATGGGCGGATTTTCCCATGGGGGAATAAATGGGATCCGAAAAAGGCCAACGTGAATTCGAATGGTACGAAACCCGTTGGTTCCTATCCGGAAGGAGCAAGTCCGTTTGGTGTGCTGGATATGGTAGGGAATGTGGCAGAAATGACTGATAGTTTTCAAGATGATGGCTGGCACTGGTTTTCTTATATTCGTGGAGGCAGTTGGTTTCAGTCATTTGGTAGTCTTTGGTACGTGGCGAATGGCATTGTGACCAATCAGCAAAGAGTGAAATTCTGGTGGTTAAATCCTGGATTTAACCGTTCATCAGCTATTGGATTTCGTTGTGTTAAAAAAATGAGATAATATCTAAGGCTAAATCCAGGTAATAAATGTTATAGTTAGTGAAAAAGGATTAATTGTGTTATACTAAAAATTAACCTGTAAGCTAACTTAGTGTTGTTTGCAATTTCGGGATTTCCTAAATTGAGCCTTAAAAGGAGTAAATCTTATGGTTTTTCACAAGAAAACGCCATTTGACTGGTAAGACAATATTTTCCAGGCATAAATAGGGATATATCAATATCATGAAGAAGTTCAAACATTATCATTATATAAGAACATCTCATCAAACTTTGAGCAGCAGAGTAAACGGTTTAAATTTTCTGAAGCCCTCTATTTTTTTAGGGATCATTATCACGGTGTTATTTTTTATTTCCGGCCTGACAGGTCTTATCTATGAAGTAACCTGGACAAGAATGTTTACTTCGATTTTCGGGAATACCACGTATGCTGTTAGTGCAGTGCTTGCCGCGTATATGGGTGGTTTAGCTCTTGGAAGTTATGTCATAGGGCGGTCCATTGATAAAAGGCAGAAGTTATTAAAGATTTATTCCCTCCTGGAGCTGGGGATTGGTGGCATGGCATTATTGATGCCATGCCTCTTAAAAGGATTGAATGATGTCTATGCTCTTCTGTTCCAGAATTTTAATCCCCCGGCCGCATTATTGTTAATCATTAAAATAATCTTCTCGTTTGCCGTTTTATTAATACCCACATTTTTAATGGGAGGCACCCTTCCTCTTCTAAGTAAATATTTTGTGAGGCAAAAAGAAGAAATCGGTAAAAAGGTAGGTCTGTTATATGCTGTAAATACTCTGGGAGCCATGTGCGGTTGTTTTTTAACAGGATTTTTACTTCTTGAAATTTTTGGAATAAATAAAACTATACAAATCGCAGCGTTGGTGAATATTTTTCTGGGTGTTATATTTTTCTTGCTGAGCATGCATTTTGACTCCAAGGGAGATTCTATTGGATACCGGAAAGAACCGGAATTAATCAAGACAGAGCAGGTTAATTATAAAATTATTGGTTTATTAATTGTCGGATTTGGACTGTCTGGCTTTATTTCTCTTTCCTTTGAGGTTTTGTGGAGCCGTCTTCTCGTGTTCAAACTCCATACAACAGTCTATGCTTTTTCAATCATGCTGACGACATTTTTAGCAGGCCTGGGCTTGGGAAGTCTTTTATTTACACTCCTTGAAAGAACCGGAATTATTAAGAACCATTTCAAAGTTTTTGGATTTATTGAGGCGGCAATTGGTATTTTGGGGCTTTCATCCATTTTCCTTTTCGGCAGATTTGAATCCATCTCCAATCTTTGGGAAGCCCTTACGTGGCGTGACCAGATATTCAAACAGATGTTTTTATCGGGTTTGATTATGATCGGCCCGACAATTCTTATGGGTATGACTCTGCCCCTTGTTACCAGAATCTATACAAGGAGCATAAACCATGTAGGGGCATCTCTTGGAAAACTTTATTCAGTGAATACCCTGGGAGGTATTTTCGGCTCCTTGATAACCGGGTTTTTTCTGGTTGAATGGCTGGGGACACAAACATGCATAGTCGTGATTTCTGTGGTGGCAGTATTGCTGGGATCAATAATTATTGCAGTTATTCCATGGCGTCGACATGAAAAGAAAGGGTTATTTAAAAAAGAGTTGATTCTCCCTGCAATGCTCTGGATCCTGGTTATTATTATGTTATTAATTTTGCCGGCAAATATACTTTTTCAGTACTATAATATCGGAGAAAAACAGGTTGACAGCCAGGTCAAGATTCTCTATGCTAATGAGGGAGTGGAGTGTATCACAACCGTTCACCGTTATCCTGATGGTAACAGGGTTATTTCCACAGGGTCAATGAATGTTGCTGGTACGGATTTTACGTTAAGGACTACCCAGAAACTGCAGGCTCATATTCCCATGCTGCTACATCCAAATCCTAAAGATGTTCTGCAGGTTGGTTTTGGGAGCGGAGAGACCAGTCATATCCTGACGACCTATGAAACAGAACATGTCGATATCGTTGAAATTTCAAAAGGTGTTCTCGAGACATCAGCTCATTATTTTGCTGATATTAATCAGGATGTGATTCATAATCCTAAGTTCAGAGCGATTATCATGGATGGTGCAAATTATGTGGCATTAACAGATCAAAAATATGATCTGATTTTAAACGATTCAATCTGGCCTTTTTACTCAGGAAATTCAGGACTTTATACCAGAGAATATTTTGAAAATGGCAGAAAGCATCTGAAAAAAGGGGGAATCATGACCAGCTGGCTCCCTGTAGAGATGCCGGAAGAGAGTTTTAAATCATTGCTTTATACGTTTCATTCAGTATTCCCGCATGTTTCAATTTGGATGGCAGTCACACATTACAATAAACATGCTCTCATAGTCGGTTCCGAATACCCGCTGCATATTGACATGGCTGTCTTTTTAAAGAGGTTTAGACAATTTGCTCAAGATGATCTGAAATTGGTAAATTTAAATGACCCGGTTTACTTTTTAGATGCGTTTAAGATGGATGAAAGAGGATTAAATGATATAGTAAAAAAAGCGGATCTCCACACCCTAGACAGACCTGTCCTGGAATTCGCGCCCCGGTTTAAAAATCCCGGAAAGGACAGGGCGAGATCATATGAGTTAATCATGAGAAATACCACTTCACTTCTTCCCTATATTAAAAATAATCAATCGTCTGCTAAACAGGCAACAAAAATGTTAAAAGAATTAAAAATAGTAAACGAAGCCACAAAACACCTTATGGCGGGTCTTGTGATGAGAGATCGTGGTGAAGGAAATTTTCTTAATGAATTTCAGAAGGCGAAACAATTAGTCCCTTCTCACCCTGGTGTTAAATATTTAATGAATGAATTAATGAATTTTAGAAATGTTGATGTGTCCAACATTGAAAAAAGCGATTTTAATACTCTTATTCGGCAAGGAAAAGTATTACTTGAAAACAGGATTTACGATAAAGCAGCAGTTGTGTTTGAAAAAGCTGAAATGTTAAATCCTAAATCTTCCATTGTACATTATAATTTAGGTGTTGTCTATTATCATCAAGGTCTGTTTTCCAAGGCTCTTTCTCAGTTGAATGATGCTTTACATGTCCGTTCTGATCATGCGTCATCTTATAATATGCGTGGGCTTGTTTTCTTTGCAAAAAATCAGAGAAAACGTGCTATATCTGATTTTTCAATGGCATTATCGCTTGATAACGATTACTGGCTTGCTTTGAATAACCGTGGTATTGCTCATGCTTCTGAGGGAGAGTTTGAAATGGCCTTGAAAGATTTCAGCAGAGCAATCAAGCTTAAAGAGGATTATGCAGAAGCATATTTTAATCGAGGTTTGCTTTATCAAACAAGAGCAAATAGATCTGACAATTTAAAGGAAGCTGAATTTAAAAAAGTGATATCAGATTACACTAAAGCTATCACTTTAGATCCTGATTATGATAAAGCCTACAGTAACCGTGGAATGATATATGCTATGGAGGGACAATTTGCTTTAGCAATATCTGATTTTGATAAAGTTATTGAACTTACTCCGGATCAGGCAGATGCCTATTATAATAGAGGGTTGGCTTATTATTTATCAAAAGATACCTTAAAAGCCAGAAGAGATTTCAATCGTGCGATTCAACTTGATTCTGAATATAAAAAGAAGATGCCGTATTAAATATTTGATTAATTATTATGGACTATTAAGTATGTCAAAAAATACCGCGGGGTGGAGCAGCTGGTAGCTCGTTGGGCTCATATCCGGCAGCTGCCGGACGGAGGTTCGAATCCTCTCCCCGCTACAAATGAAACCCCGCAGAGAATGTGGGGTTTTTTAATGGGGGAATGAAGGAATAAGTTGTCGGGCTAAAATTCAGCAAACTTATACCCTTATATCATTGTATTTCTATTCTCGATTTTTTATATTTTACTTGCTTTAATATAAACATCTTACTATATTTATATAGAAACACATTCCAAAAGAATATCAAAAGTCTATGTTAAATGCAGATTACAGTGGAATCAGAGGATTTTTAAAAGGGTTATCTTGGCAAATGCTCATACCCGGATAGTAAAGGAAATATCTTGATCCCGGAAAAGGAGTAAAATTATGGACCCAAAACCTGTAATACTTGTTGTTGAAGATGAGCGGGTTGTAGCTGAAGATATTCAGAGAAGCCTTGAGCAAATGGGATATAGTGTACCTGCAGTATCAGCTTCCGGTGAAGATGCTATTAAAAAGGTCGAACAGTATCATCCAAATCTGATCCTTATGGATATTGTCATTCGCGGTGATATGAACGGTATTGAAACTGCTGAGAAAATAGTCAGCAAGTATGATGTCCCCATAGTATATTTAACAGCATATGCCGATAAAAAAACTCTTGAGGAAGCAAAACAGACAGGGCCATTCGGGTATATTCTTAAGCCGTTTAATAGCAGGGAATTGAAAAGTACCATTGAAATGGCAATATACAAGCATGGCATGGATCAGAAATTACGCGAGAATGAAGCCTGGCTTTCAACAACTCTCCGCAGTATAGGAGATGGAGTAATTGCAACTGATGCAGATGGTAAAATCCGATTTATAAATAAGATCGCTCTTGAGATGCTTGGATATAAGAACGAAGAAGTGGTTTCCAGAAAAATTAACGAAGTTTTTAAATTTATTGATAAAAATAACGGCAATACTCTAAATAGTTTTACAGCCGAGAGTTTGAATTCGGGGAAGATATATTTTTTAAAAAGCGGAGCAATGCTGTTAAAAAGAGATGGCTCTACAGTGCCTATTGATGGGAATTCTTCTCCTATATTGGATGAAAGAGGAAACATCATAGGAGCGGTTAAAGTTTTCCGTGATATATCTGCACGTCTTCAGGCAGAAGAAGCGATACGCCTTTCAGAAGAAAAATACAGAACACTTTTTGAAACAATTGCTCAGGGGGTACTCTATTATAATAGAGATGGGAAAATAATTTCAGGCAACCCTGCAGCAGAAAAGATACTTGAGGTCGATGTAAACAACATATATGGAAAGAGTTTATGGTCAGCCGGATTTACTCTGATCAAGGAGGATGGGACTGTTTACGATGAGTCTCATGATCCAATTGCAGTAAGTATTAAAGAACATTATACAGTGCTTAATAAGGTTGTTGGGCTGGTGAAAGACGGTTCCATTATAAGATGGCTGCTGGTTGATGTAACTCCTCAGTTTGACCACTCAGGAAACAGGCTGGTATCTGTTGTAATGAGTTTCTCAGATATAACAAAACGTCGTGAGGCTGAACTTGCCCTTCACAATAAAAATATTCAATTAAGTTCTCTTGTACATCTTGCTCATGAGATATCAACAACACTTGATATTGAATCAATATTAAAGAAAACACTTGATGTACTTATTGAAAAAACAGAATTTACTTCCGGTTCGATATTTATTCTGAATAAGGACAGGACAGACATTGATGTGGAAACCCATAGCAGCGCATCTCCCAAAGCACAGAATAGAATAAGGGAGCTTTTTCTTGATAAAAATTCATTTTATCGCAGATCTCTTCTGCATGGGCATACCAAAATTTATCCCCTGAGGCAGCTTATTGCCAAAGATCCGCAATATTCTGAGGATGAATCGCTTAAGAAAAGATTTAATCAATGCCTTGTTATACCTATTCAGATAGACTCATATATTGAAGGCTCAATAAACCTGATAGGAAAAGTCAAAAATCTGCCCATTGATTTGTCAGATGATTTTTTCTCAAGTACAGGACTGCACCTCGGGCTCTCCTTAAAGAATGCAAAGCTGTATGAGGAGATAAAAATAACCTTAAAACAGTTAAAAGAGACTCAGAACAAATTAATACAGTCCGAAAAACTGGCCGGCCTTGGCGCTTTGGCAAGTAATATTGTACACGAGATAGGCAATCCTCTTGCTGCAATTGATAATTCCATACAGGTTCTGCAGAGAAAACTTCAGCTTGAGGGAAAGCTTAATGAATTAATGAATATTATATCATGGGAGACTGAAAGATTAATCAGAACTATCAATGAGCTAAGGGAATTCAGTAAACCAAAGAGATTAAACTTTGCCAAAAGTGACTTGCGGCAGGTGATTAAAAAAGCAATATTTGTATTAAATCAGGATGTTGAGTTGATTTTCGGCAAGAAGATTATTTATAGCCCTCCAAAGGAACTGCCTGATATCCATATTGATCCTGATGCGATTGAACAAGTTGCAATTAATTTAATAAAGAACGGATTGCAGGCAGTAAAAGAGGGAGGTGTAGTAAAGGTTTTTCTTAATAAAAATGGTAAAGTGAAAGATCCGTGTGTGATCTTAAAAGTTGAGGATGACGGAGAGGGTATTGCTGTAGAAAATTTTGAAAATATTTTCGAACCATATTTTTCTACAAAGGCGAGGGGGATGGGATTGGGAATGCATATTGTAAAAACAAACGTTGAACTTCATGGAGGTTCTATAAAGATTGACAGTAAACAGGGCCAGGGTACTGCTGTTACAGTATCAATTCCTGTTAAGAGGTAAAAAGTATGGCCTACATTTTAATAGTTGATGATGAACGAAATATAAGAAGGTCTTTACGTGTGGCGATTGAGGACTGGGGCCACAAAGTAGATGATACAGGAGCGCCAAAAGAGGCTGTTGAGAAAATTCAGGAAAATGATATTGATGTTGTTATTACTGATCTTATTATGGGTGATGTTGACGGCATTGAACTTTTAAATAAAATAAAACAGATCAGCCCTACAACAGAAGTTATTTTGATGAGCGCTCATGGCACAATATCAAGAGCAGTTGAAGCAATAAGGCTCGGTGCAATGGATTTTATTGAAAAACCATTTTCAATTGACAGGCTGGAGATGGTTCTTGAGAAAACCCTCGCTAATATGGAATTGAAAAAAACCGTGCGTCTTCTTCAAAAAGTTCTTTCCGATACCTATCCTTTTGAAGATATAGTGGCAGCCAGCCCCTTGATGAAGAATGTTATGCATCAGGTCGCAATGGTATCAAAATGGGATGTACCGGTTTTAATCCGCGGTGAAAGCGGTGTTGGCAAGGAATTGGTCGCTCTCGCAGTACACCACTTGAGTGAACGTTCAGGGAAGCCATTTGTTCCGGTCAATTGCGGCGCTTTTCCTGATACGCTTCTTGATAGTGAATTGTTCGGCCATGCAAAGGGGGCATTTACAGGTGCTTCGGTCAACAAGAGAGGATTGATTGAAGAAGCTAATACAGGAACACTTTTTCTCGATGAGATTGGTGAGGCTCCTGCTGCATTCCAGGTAAGGCTTCTTCGTTTTCTTGATAACGGATTTTTCCGAAGAGTAGGGGAAGTTACTGAACGAAACAGCAATGCACGGATTATTGCAGCCACAAATCGGAATATTGAGGATTTAATTAAAGAGAAGCTCTTTAGAGAAGACCTTTATTTCCGGCTTTCTGTTGCAGTTATTGAAATTCCTCCGCTGAGGGAGAGGCGTGAAGATATCCCTGTACTTTGCAAAAGATTCCTTGAGAGTTATGGGGAAAAAATGGATAAACAAGGCGTTACAATTCATCCTTCTGTTTATGCCCTGTTTGCTGAATATGGGTGGCCTGGTAATGTCAGAGAGCTGGAGAATACAATTGAACATTCCATGATTGTTGCACGGCAGAGCAAGATAACTATTGATGACCTACCTCAAAAACTTGTAAGGCTTGTTAAACAAAATTCAGGTATAAATATTAATGGAGATCTTGAATTGAAAGAGGTTGAAAGAAGATATATAATATCAATTCTTGAAAAGACCGGAGGCAATAAAAAGAAGGCAGCTGATATACTCAATATATCAAGGACCACCTTGATATCAAGGCTAAAATCTTACGGAATTACATAAACTCCTGAAATTCTGCTGTTATTTCCATTTATAACGATTGTTATTGTAATATAATTGTTATATCCTATCAAAGTAAAATGATTTACATGTTTCTGCAATAGTATCCTGTATTAAACTTTAAACACTTATCTCGCTGTTTTGTCGTAATTTGAACACTTGTTGTAAGTGTTGATTATTAACAATTACGCTATATAGAAAAACCCTCATTGAAACAGGCATATATTGTTTGAAGTTTTCCGGTTTTATCTCTGGCATAAAAATTGATATATATTTTACACTACTATTTCCAAATAGAGGGAGATCTGCCTGTGAATCATATATTAATTGTTGATGATGATGTAAATTTTAGAAGGTCGCTGATAATACAACTTGAGTTTGAAGGTTTTGAAGTTAAAGGATATGAAAGCTGCCAGCAAGCTTTTTCTTTTCTAAATCAGAATAAAAATAAGACACATTTCCCTGATGTAATTATTACTGATATAAGAATGCCTGATATGAGGGGTGATGAATTTGTTTTGAAGATGCAAAATGAATATCCTTCAATACCTCTAATCATGATATCAGCTTTTGATCCGCCTGATCCTGTGAGAAATTTTCCATTCCTGCACAAGCCCTTTAAAATTATGGAAATGGTAGATTTGATCGCAAATGTAGGGCAAAATGAAAACCGCTAACCTGAACAATGCGGGGGAAAATCTGTCAGAAAGGAGAGAAAAGTGAAAAGAGTGCTGCTCGTTGATGATAGTGAAAATTTCCGCCGGTCACTTTCAATTGGGCTCGAAGACATGGGGTACACTGTATATGAAGCTAATAACGGAATGGAGGCACTTCAATTCTTAAAAGAACGGCAAGTGGGCGGCGATATAATCGGAAATGTTATTGTTGATGCGAGAATGCCCGGACTTGACGGTTTTTTACTTTATGATCAAATTTCTGCAATGGACCCATCTGTTAATGTTGTGATATTGTCAGCACATTCATATCCCAGGCAGGAAAGTAAATATAATATTTTAACTAAACCTATTGCAATCAACGATCTGATTGAAGTAATGGAGCAAAATGTTTTTGTAAATCACGGATAATCAGGATAATTATCCGGAGGTGTGTTCAGGAGGGAATTAATGGGTAAATACGGGGAACAGAATAATAGTATAATGTTAAACGAAGAAACCAATATCTCGACAGATCCATTGATTGTCTTTGCCCGCAGGTATGAGGCATTTTTTAATTCTACTACGGACGGAATTGCAGTGTTTGCTCTGAGCGGCGAAATTCTCGATGCAAATAAAAAAATTCTTAAATTAACGGAATATACTTACGATGGTATAGTATCGAAAAAAATTAAGTCTATTTTTACAGGCAGCAGCCTTAATAAAATACAAAAAAAGATAGGCCAATTAACTGAAAGCAATACTCTTGATTATCCTGTTGAACTTACACTCATAAGCCGTTCCGGCCGTGAATATATTGTTGAAGCGAATTTAAATTTACTGAAAGACCAGTATGGTTATGCAGAAACGGTCTTAATGCTTTTAAGGGATATAACAAGGCGCAAGAATGCAGAAAACGAGCTATTAGAAAGAGCGGAAGAACTCCAGAGAGTTTTTGATGCTGTGCCTACTATTCTTGTTGTACTTGATGAGCACAAAAGAATCAGAAGGATCAATAGTACAGGGACAGAAGTCAGCGGGTTCCCTGAGAAATTTGCACTTGGCAAAAGAATAGGTGAAGTGCTTCAGTGTTCCAAACATTTTAAGTCCAAACGCGGATGCGGTATCGGGCCGTTATGCAGAAGATGTTTAATAAATGAAAGTATTAACCGAGCTCTCAAAGCAGGAGAGAGAGTCATAGGTATTGAGGAATCAATTGTAAAAGAAACTTCGTTATCGTCAAGTTCTTATTATAGAATAAATGTAATCCCGCTTGAGAGTAATAACAAACGATGGGCTGTTTTATCACTGGAAGATATTACAAAGAGAAAGAATGCCGAAATTGAAGCTATAAGGCTGAATGACAGCATTACCCGGGCTAATATTGAATTAAAAGAGTCACTGGAAAAATTGTCAAGAAGCCAGTCACAATTAGTAGAATCACAAAAACTTGAACAGATAGGGCTTTTGGCATCCGGCCTGGCTCACAATCTTAAAACACCTCTTGGTGGCATAAAAGGGTATGCGCAGTTGATGGCACTTGATAATGGCGAGACGCATGAAATAAAAATGATACTTGAAGAAGTAGATGTAATGGAAAGTATTATTGATAATTTAATGGTAAAAAGCAGGCATGATCATGATACTAAAGAAGAACGAATCAATCTTAATGAATTAATCAATATTGAACTGAAATTCCTTGAATCTAACATGTTTTTTAAGCATCAGGTTAAAAAGACAATAGAGCTTGATACCAGCCTCCCTGCAATATTCGGAATTTATACTCATTTCAGCCAGATACTTATGAATGTTATAGGCAACAGCCTTGATGCAATGCATGACAGTGATGAAAGAAAGCTTTTTGTCAAAACCAGACATGATGATGAAAATATTTACATTGAAGTGTCGGATACAGGATGCGGGATTCCCGATGAGATAAAAGGGGATATTATTAAACCATTTTTTACAACAAAACCGTCTCCGACAGAAGCTGAGGAAGATGAACCCTTTGGAACAGGGCTTGGGCTCAGCAGTGTAAATTATTTTGTTCATCAATACGGCGGAAGTATTTCTATTGACAGCAGACTGGGAGAAGGGACAAAAGTTACAATACAATTCCCTTTTCACAAGGATCTTTCTTTAAGAGAAACTCCACGTATTTTAATTGTTGATGATTTAAGTTCACTGGTTGATATATTAGTACAGGTTTGTCAGAGTATGGGGCTGGAAGCTTACGGAGTATCGACCGGAGAAGAAGCTATAGAACTATACAAAAAAATTGAACCGGATATAGTTGTTTCAGATCTTTGCATCCCGGGAATGTCAGGGCCTCAGCTTGTAAAAGAGATTAGAACCTTAAATTCTAAGCAGCGGGTAATTTATGTTACTGGATATTATGACAATCCTGACTATAAAACATGGCTTTCACATGAGATGCAGATGCCGTCAATTAATGCTGTACTTAAGAAACCTTTCCCATTGGAATACTTTAAAGATATTGTTCAAAGAATGATTACCTGCGCCTGATATTTGTGAGTCTTTGAGGCGTACAGGTTTTTTAAAAGAGGGGGAAGTGTCTTTTGATGGGGGTAGGTAAAAAATAACCGGTACTGGTACATATTTTCTTTTTTATTTGTTGATTCGGTAGAATTAGATACTGTTTATTAATGTTTAAATTTCGAATGCGTACTTTAGTCTACTAATATGATTTATAAGGGGTTAAACAGTCTTATTTTATCTGCAGAATTGTAAGACAAAATTAATTGATTGAATAGTGCCTGATTTGTACGAGCAGTAAAAATGGTTCTATTTTTGCTTTAAGAAATATGTGTTTTGTATATTTTAACCGGCAAGTATTGCAGAGGAATTGGTAAGGAGGATAGAGAGAGAGTTGAGACAGTACCTTGTAAAAAAGTTAAAACCCGGAATGATCTTAGGCCAGCATCTTTACAGCTATTTTGGCGGAAAAAGAACCTTGCTTCTGGGAAGCGGAATTGAAATTTCCAGACAGGTAATTACAAAGCTTAAACAAATGGGATATAAATCAATATATATCAGCGAAAAGGGTACAGAACACATTATTCCTGAAAATCTGCTTGCAGACGAGACAAGGGATATGGCGATGTCTGCTATATCACTTTTTTATGATGATATGAGAGAGGCTGTGTCCCACCTTACTAATAAAAACCAGATTCCCATACATAAGATGAGGGATGACCAAATCAGGATAAACCCCTCATCTCCTGCGCTGTTGAAAAGAGTTATCCATGATATGATTCACGACATTTATCTTTTTGGCAAAAATGCTGATTATGAACCTATTATAGGGATTCCTCAAAGCAATGCTTTGCACAATCATGTGCTTAATGTAGCATTAATATCTATATTAATCGGAGGCCAATACGAATTTTTTGAGAACGAACTTGTTGAGCTTGCAATGGGAGCTATACTTCATGATGTCGGAAAAGCAGCAATGCCTCAAATCTATAGTAAACAGTACTGGCAGTTGGGCGTAGAGGAGATTGCACTTTACAAGCTTCATCCTGTCCTTGGAGACAGGCTCTTAAACAAAAGCCGGTCATTTACTGAAGTTGAGCGGCAAATGATTATGCAGCATCATGAAAGGCAGGACGGAAACGGGTTCCCAATGCAGTTGAAAGGGAAAAATAAACCTCCGATTCGCGAGAAATTTATTCTGCCCAATACAATTTTCAGGTTTGCAGAGATAATCGCAGTTGCTGATACATTTGAAAATTTAATTTCAGGCAATTTTTATAAAAAATGGTTCTCTCCTGCAGAAGCACTTGCAGAATTGTCGAGAGAATCAGGAACCGGGCTGAATTCGTCAATTGTTGATACACTATACAAAGTAGTAACCAGATTCCCTGTAGGGTCAAATGTGAGAATAATAAGACATCCTGATTCTAAAATAACAGGGTATTATGGTGTTGTTGCAGTACCGGACAGCAGTAAATCCGGAAATGTAGAAGTTATACTGATTGCGGATTCGTATTTAAAACCGATTTCTCCGAAGCCGGTGTCTGTGGATACCTCTAAAAATGGCAAAGGGGAACTGCAATTTATCTATTAATGATTTCGAAGGATAATATGGTAATGGAATCTTTAAGAGAAAAAGAGGAATTTTTTAACAAGGCCAGGATCATTCCGTATTCAATTGTACTTGACAGCTTAAAATCGATGCTCCGTTCAATTTCTGTTGAGTATGGCGATGAAAATATTTTCCCGGATAATATTGTTATATCTTTATCTACTGTTGATAGAAAATCAAGGGCAAAGGTGGAAGATGTTTTTATTGAGGAATTAACAAGGGATGTTATCCGATATATCAAAGTTGATTTTTCTGTTGATGTGACAAAAATTCAGCTTCAAATTAAAAGCGATAACAGACTGCTGCCGTTCCATTTCAGGCTTCAGGGGTACAGCGGAGATAAACTTCTTTACAGCAGAACACGCGAAGAGGAAGATATCGAAGTAAAAGATGAAAAAAGTGAATGGGATGCGAGTGATATATACAATGATGATAATGATTCGGGAAGAAGTATTCTGGTAGTGGATGACGAACCTGTCCTTTGTGCTATTCTTGACAAGATGCTTTCACGCTTGGGATACCATGTTGTAAGTGCTCATAATGGTATTGAAGCTATGAAAATTTTAGGAAGAATGAATATTGACCTTGTGATATCAGATCTGCGTATGCCTCAGATGGACGGCTGGATGCTTATGAAGCATTCAAAGGAGAAGTATCCTGATATACCATTTGTACTGATCACAGGGTATCATTCAATCCATACGGAAAACAGAGCCTCCCACAGCTCGGCTGACGGATATTTATCAAAACCGTTTTCACTGCATCAGATCAAATCTTTACTTGAAAATGTTTTAAGCAGAAAAGATGATACAAACACTACAGTGACTTATATACCCGGATAAAGGGGAAATATTATGGGAAATATACTTAAAAATACCGAGAAAGTTCAGGGGGACAAAACTGTACAGAATGTAAAAAAATGGGATGTAATATCAAAGAATAGAGAGAATGATGAGGGAGGCCCATTTGTAAGAAGAAGAAAAATTATTAAAGCACGTGAGGCAGTATATTCTTCTCTTAAGAAACAGCTGCCAAGCCTGCATCAAAAGAGTAATGAACCGATTGTTTCTTTAATAAGAGATGGTGATGAAGTAAAGGGGCTTGAAATAGTCTGTACCTGCGGAGAAAAAATTGTTGTAGATTTTACTTTTGATGATCATAACAATGGCTGATAAACAGAAATATGACAATATTAAGATCCCGCTGCTTGTGGTGGATGATGATCCGTTTCTGCGGGATGTTTTAAAAAGATTCCTGTCCCGAAAGGGATATGTTGTTGCCGTGGCAGAGGATGCGGATGAAGCCATAAGTTATTCGAGAGAGATACCGTTCAGAATCGCAGTTATTGATATTTTTATTCACGGTATGGATGGAATCAAGCTCGCAGAAGAACTAAAAAAAGCCATTCCGTCGTTAATCATTATTATCATGACGGGCCATCCGAGCCTTGATACTGCACTTACTGCTTTAAAACAGGGCGTTCAGGATTATCTGATAAAACCTTTTGCACTTGAGCAGATCGAAGAGAGTATTACGAGGTGTCTCAGAGAAAAAAAGATTGTTGAAGAAAATAATCAATTGAAAGAAAGAATTGAAGTCTTGGCCGGAAAAGTTGAAGAATATGAGAAAATATTACATCAGACACATGTAATTCATTCTCATCCGGTTGCTGATTTACAAAAACAGAAAGTACGGGGAGATGCTGTTTACCGTGATCAGAGTGTACAGAGCATACAGGAAAGATTAAAGAAACTTCTGCTTTTAAAAGAAGAAGGAATAATCCCGGAAGAAGAATACCAGCTAAGAAGATCTCAGCTTTTAAAAATGAGTGAGAAATAGGCATGGGACAGAAACAAAAAACAAGTAGTAAAAATTCTCTTGCAAACGCATTCGATTCCTTTAATATGCGTGTCTCTGATCTCGGAGATTCCTACAGGGAGTTAACAAACAAAATTGAGAAGCTCAATCTTGAGATATCAAAGAAAAATAGGCAGCTCGAAGATAATTTTTATGAAGTGAATAAACTGCGGCTCTTTTTTGATTCCATACTTAACAGTATGATTGATGGTGTTATTGTTGTTGATACTTCCGGTACTGTAGTACTTTTCAACAGAGGTGCTGAAATCCTTACCGGAGTTTCAGGTAAACAGACAATAGGCAAACACTACAATAAACTGTTTGACAAAAGTGTAAGCAACAGATTTTCACCTCTCTATACTTTAAGCAGCGGAAAAGCTCTGTTACTTGAAGAAAAAGAGATGCACATAAGTAACGGGAAAATACTTCCTGTAAGGTACAGCACCTCTCTTGTGCAGGACAGTAGTAATAATATTCTCGGGGCAGTGGAAGTCTTCAGTGATCTTACGAGAATAAAGCATCTTGAAGATGAGATGCAGCAGGTTCGTACTCAGACAGCCCTGAACCAGATGGCTGTTCTTGTATCACATGAAATAAGGAATCCGCTTGGAGGTATAAGAGGATATGTGGATCTTATAGCAGAATCTCTCGACAAAGATGATCCTATACGGAATATGATTGATCATGTGATTTCATCTGTAACTCTTCTTGATGAGATTGTATCAAAATTCCAGATTTATACAAGGCCGGTAAAACCGCACTTTGATGATGTTGAGTTTACAGAATTCGTTAAAGATGTTACTGAATTCTTTACCGAGAAAAAGGAATTTGTGAAGAGGAATATACGCGTAATTATTAAAAATGGAATAAAGAAGCCTGTAAATGTAAGGCTTGACCCGATTCTGTTTGAGCAGGTTATTATTTCAATCCTGGATAACAGTTTCAAAGCTATGAAGAATGGCGGGACTTTAAGAATCAATATTTCAAAGAACAATACCAGGCTCGCAGGGAATAGTGCGGTTTCCCTTACTATTTCCGATTCGGGCAGTGGCATGGAATCAGAAATTAGTAAAAAAGCATTTGTACCGTTTTTTACAACAAGGGAAAAAGGGCTTGGCCTCGGGCTTGCACTGGCAAAAAATTTTGTCAGTTTACACCGCGGGCAAATCTGTTTGGAAAGTGAGAAAAATATAGGAACTACTGTAAAAATATTTTTACCGATGGAGTGAGGAGAATAACATGCTTGACAGGAAGATTTTAGTTGTTGAAGATGATCCTATTTTGAGACGTTTTGTTAGTGATGTTCTTACAAGAAAGGGTTTTGAAGTAACATCAGCTGAAAATGGCATGAAGGCAATGGAAAAAATTCAAAAAAGTTCATTTCATCTCGTAATAAGTGATTTAAAGATGGAAGAGATGGACGGGCTCAGGCTTCTCGAAAATATAAAAAAGACCGTACCATCTACAGAAGTAGTTATTATTACTGCATACGGATCCGTATCAACAGCAGTGGAGGCTATGAAAAAAGGAGCTTTTGACTATATCACCAAACCAGTTGAATTGGAAGAACTTGATATTGTGATTGAGAGAGTTTTTCAGCATCAGAATCTGCTTTCTGAGAATAAATATCTGAAGGAACAACTTGTAAAAAGCGAAGTTTCAAGTAATATTATCGGAAGATGCGCGGCTACCCAAAAAGTTAAAAGTATGATTGAAATGGTAGGCCCCCTGGATTCTACGGTACTTATTCAGGGTGAAACAGGTGTAGGCAAAGAAGTTGTTGCCAATGCAATTCATAAAATGAGCACCAGGGCAAATAAACCGTTTATTAAGGTGAACTGTGCTGCTCTCCCGGAGACTCTGCTTGAGAGTGAACTTTTCGGACATGAAAGAGGAGCTTTTACAGGTGCAGTACAAAGATCAAAAGGAAGATTTGAACTTGCAGACGGCGGCACACTACTTCTTGATGAAATAGGTGAACTGGGATTCCAGGTGCAGGCCAAGCTTTTAAGGGCACTTCAGTATCAGGAATTTGAAAGAGTAGGAAGCGGGAAAAGTGTAAGTGTGGATGTGCGTGTTATTGCGACTACTAACAGAAACCTTAAGGAAGAAGTGAAAAAAGGGACGTTCAGAAAGGATCTTTTTTTTAGATTGAATGTGGTACCGGTTACACTTGTGCCGCTTAGAAACCGTAAAGAAGATATTCCGTTTTTTGTGGAGCAGTTTTTACAGCAGTTTAATGCCAAATATAATCGAGATAAAAAGATATCTGATTCAGCAATGGATCTTTTAATACAGTATGACTGGCCCGGCAATGTAAGGGAGCTTGAGAACAGCATTGAAACTGCAGTAATAATGAATCACGAAAATTTGCTGAAACCCGATAATTTTATGTTTCTTGAAGATCACAGAGACCT
>JAGGVB010000202.1 GCA_021158245.1 bacterium
GGTATTGATATTCATACCTGTACAATTTATGGAAATGAAAAATGTTGCTTAAACTTAACTTTCTGTCCATTTTTTTGTTGCAAGTCCACCTATTGTTGTTATCCCTTTTATTTGGTGGGCTAACAACAATTGTGTATATTTTTCTTTTAAGACTTCATTCATTTCCGTACTCTTTTATGCCTAACATATTCCTATCTCCCACACACCCATTCCTCATCCAACCCATCACATCGGAACGCACCTCTCCCCCTCCGCAAAACGGTCTGAAAATATAAAATCGGAATAAATAGTCTGTTCTCTCAAGGCAAAGCCCATATTAAATTATTAATATCCGGTCTGCCTCTCCCCTTTTGGAAACGCTTCTCTTTATGTGATGAATTCTGCAGTAAAAATATATTAAAGAAAAGGTCAATCCTATTGTAATTAAATTATATTTTAAAATCAAGAAAAATAATTCAAACTTTTTTCATTTATTTGCGTCATATTATTGTATGCAGAGAGAAAAAACCATATCAGATGCAGAGCTTGTAAAAAAATTCAATTCAGGCGACATTAATGCATTTACAACTCTTGTTAACAGATGGGAAAGCCATGTATATAACTTTGTTCTGAGAAATGTGGGGAACAGAGAGACTGCAAAAGATATCTGTCAGATACTATTTTTAAGGATCTTTGAAAAACTTCACAAAATAAAAGATCCTGGAAAATTCAAACAATGGATTTTTAAAATTGCTGTAAATCTCTGCAGGGACGAATATAAAAGAAGAAAAACAAGGAGCACATATTTTGTATCAGGCAGCTCACATGATGACAGTATTTCAATGTACACAGACAGGATTTCTGATAAATCACCTTCACCTGAACAGGCATTTGACAATAAATTACTAATCAACATTCTAAGCGAAGCTCTATTGGAACTGCCGGAAGACCAGCGAGTAGTAATAATTATGAAACAGTATCACAATCTTAAATTTACTGAAATTGCAGAAATCACAAAAACATCGGAAAATACAGTTAAATCACGCCTTTACTACGGTTTGAAAACTTTAAAAAAAGTATTGGAACAGCAAGAACTCAGCAGGGAGGTTTTAATAAATGAAATGTAAAGATTTTACAAACGACCTTATCTCCCTTGCATACGGAGATATTGATAAAGATAGAGAAAAAAAACTCAGAGCTCACCTTAAAGTATGCAGCCGCTGCAGACAGGAGCTTGAAGAACTTAAAAAAACCTCAAAAGTACTTTCAGAATGGAGAGACGAGGAACCTGAAATGAAATACGTTTTTGTAAAAAAGGAATCATTTTCCAAAAAAGTTTTGGAATCATTTATTGAGCTTGCATGGCCTAAAAAATTTGCCCTATCATTCTCCGCTGCAGCAATTGCCGTTTTGATTCTGCTTGCAGCGGCAAACACTACTATATCCGGCAGCAGGGGAACATGGCAGATATCAATGCGCCTGCATTCGGAAAAAACCGACAATAATCAGGAGATACTTGCACAGGCTTTAAAATCATACCAGAAAGAGCTGATTGTCCTTATTTCAAGAATGGTTGAAGATAGTGAAATACGGCAGCAGAAAATTACAGATTATAAACTTGCGCAGATTACCGAGCAATTCAACAGGGCAAGGCATACTGACCTTGCTGTGCTTGGGAATGAATTGCAAGGATTACAGAAAACCACTCAGGGCCAGTTCTATAAAACAAACGAAGTACTAAGCAATCTGATACAGTTCGCATCATATCAGTATGATAAACAAAAACCTTAAACGGAGGAAATCATGAGGATAAATAGAAAATATATAACAGCGCTTCTTGCATATCTTTTAATGAATACAGGTATCTCTTTGTGCCAGACGAATATACACAGTTCTGATATTACCATTTTGGAGGGCGTACTTGATAAGGTCATTTATAACAAAAGCTTAGGCTGGGGATGGGACTCAAAAACAACCGGCTTTTACCTCAATGGATTCGGATACTTGTTTAAAACCTCGGGAAACAGGCTGTTCTATGTAACAAAGCCTGAAATTACAGTAGAAGTAGAAAAACTTCGTAATCTGCGTGAGAAGCTTATCAGGACAAGGGAAAACAAGGACAGCCTGAAAGTAGTTGTTGAAAATTTAAAAAACAACAGCATTGACAGGTTACAGAAAAAAGATTCTTTATATTCGGCAGGCATAAAAGATATCAAACAAAATGTCTCTGATTTCCTGCTGAGGTATGCATCAACATTAACTCCCTCATTCAGCGGAGAAAAAATTGCTGTTCTCATTGATTTGAATAAATCTCCTTTTACGAAAAAACAGCAGAGTACATCTTTAACAGCCTGGGCGCTTATTTCGGATTTAAATAAATATATGGGACACAACATAACAGGGAAAAAATTCATCCATTTCAGCAAAGGCAGTACAAAATATTTCAAAATAGATAATCAGATTGACATATTCAACGAAATACTCGAAAAGTCTGTAAGCGGTTACGGCCACGACTTTTCCGGAACCTATTACAAGGGTTTAGGTGCAATATTCTTTCTTAATGTCAATGCTGCGGCATCGGATGAATCATATAACAAATCTCTTTCCCTTATATACGGAAGTAAACAAGATGATAATTCCAATGTATATATTCCTATGACAATAAAAAGCGGTAAAAGCCCGGATAAAAAATCTTTAGAAAAAGTTAAAAAAGAATATTTTAGTCAATTAAAAAATAAAATTATCACTGCAGTAATAAAATACGGCCATACAATTGATATAAATCCTGACGAAAGCATTATTATTGTCTTAAATTTCAACACTGCTTTTTCTTTCATGCATAGAGAAAAGCCTCCTGCATATATTATTCGTGCAGACAGAAAAGATATTATTGATTTTACTTCGGGAAAAATTACAAAAAAAATTCTTAAAACCAGAATAAAAGTAACAGAGAATTAAAAACTGTAATCACTAAGACGTAAGGGGAAAGAGGTGTCAGATTTAAAGGCAGGCATCTCTTTTCTTTTATTCGGACTTTCTCTCTTTTTCCCCGTCACCCTTTTAGCGGCTGTTTCCGCAGATATGACAAATTTACAACACACTTCATTAAAAAATACAAACTTGCACCCCCCGAAAA
>JAGGVB010000203.1 GCA_021158245.1 bacterium
GAGCATACAACACTGGTTATAAAATCGGAAGAAGAGAGGTTTAATGACGTGCTTGACAGAGGCCTTGAAATTTTTGATGATATATCACAGGCTGTTCTCAACTCAGGCAAAAAGATTATTCCAGGTAAAGATGTTTTTAAACTCTACGATACTTACGGATTCCCGGTTGATCTTACAAAAATAATTGCAGAAGAGAAAAATCTTGATATAGATGAAGAAGGTTTTGAAAAGGAGCTCCAGGCACAGAGGGAGAGAGCCAGAAGTGCCGCTTCCTTTGGAAAAGGGCAGAACTTAGAGTGGCAGCAGATTACAGAGGGAAAAGATTCCGAATTTACCGGATACGAAGAGACAGAATCGGATGCAGTTATACGAAAAATCAACCAGGAAGAAAATTCAATAATTCTTCTTCTTGACCGCACACCGTTTTATGCAGAATCAGGCGGACAGACAGGAGACAGGGGAATAATTGAGGGTGAGGACTTTTCCATCAGGATAACAGATACTCAAAAGAGCGGCGGCCAGATTCTCCACATAGGAAAATTCATTAAGGGAAGCAGCATAACAAATCCCGATGTCCGTGCAAAAATAGATAAAGAGATGCGTGACGCAACTGCAAGGAACCATACTGCAACTCATCTTCTGCACAGAGCATTAAAGAACGTTCTTGGGGAGCATGTAAATCAGGCAGGGTCTCTTGTAACACCTGATCACCTCCGTTTTGATTTTACCCATTACAATGCGATGACTGATTTGGAGGTAAATGAAGTTGAAAAGCAGGTAAACAGGCAGGTTATGAATGACCTTGCAGTATCCTTTGCTGTAAAATCCTATGACGAAGCAAAGGCAGACGGTGCGGTTGCCCTGTTCGGAGAGAAATACGGAGACCGGGTCAGAGTCGTAAAAGTGGATAACTATTCAATGGAGCTGTGCGGCGGGACTCATATTGACAGAACCGGAAGAATAGGATATTTCAGGATTGTAAAAGAAGAGGCTGTTGCAGCAGGAGTAAGAAGAATAGAAGCTGTAACAGGATCTGCAGCAGACGAGCTTCTGCGTGAAGAGAAAAATACAATCAAAAAGATTGAATCTCTCTTAAAATGCAGTCAGCCGGAGATTGAATCCCGAATTTTAAACCTCATAGAAGAGAGAAAAAATCTTGAGCGAAGAATTAAAAGAATGCAGTACTCTTCAGCGTCGTCGGTTCTGGAAAATATAGTTAAAGATGCTGTAAATGCGGGTTCCGTACCTGTTGCATTCGGAAGGGTTGATGCTGAAACAGGTGACGAACTCCGGACAATGGGTGATAAACTTCGCGATATGTTAAAATCAGGAGTTGGGGTTCTGGGAAGTATAAAAGACGGCAAAATAACTTTTGTATGCGTTGTAACTGATGACCTTATAAAATCGAAAGGATTAAATGCCGGCCTGATTATTAAAGAGGTTGCTGCAATTACAGGCGGAGGGGGCGGAGGAAGGCCCCATCTTGCAACTGCAGGCGGCAGGGATCCTGAAAAACTGGAAGAAGCCCTTAAGGCTGCTCCTGAAATTGTGAAGAAGATGACAGAGAGTTAATTTTTTTTGCAGATATTTGTAATGCTAAGGGAATTAAGGAGAAAAATTTTATGAGTAAGTTTTATCAAATATCTACACCTACACAGGAGTTGTTCGGAAATAAAGTTGAGTTATTGCCGTCAGTGACAGAACTATTTGAGCTTGAATTAGCTTATTTAGAATACAAAACACTTAATTCACATGAGTATCTTGAAAGAACTGCTTATACCAAAACTTTTGAAGGAAAAGAGAGTCTGCATTTTTTAAGGTATTCCGAAATACCTGAAGAAGTAAGTAAAAACAGAACTTCAACAGCAAACTCTTATTTTAAAAACGGATTATTTTCAACAGGCTATGCGACGCATAGTTTGTTCCCATATCGGGGAAAGTTTCATCCTCAATTGGTAAAGGGATTAATAAATATTTTGGGAATCAAGAAAGGCGAAACAATCCTTGACCCGATGACTGGAAGCGGAACGACAAATATCGAAGCTGCATTAATGGGGATTCACTCATACGCTATAGACGTTAGTCCGTTTTGCAGATTTATGGTGAAGACCAAATATGATGCATTAAAAATTAACCTTGATATTTTTAATGAAATAGAATTAGACGAAGATAAATTATTTGATTTTTTTTCACAAAGAAACATAATTAACAAGATTGAAAAGATTGATATTGATAAAAGGAAGATATACGAATTATCGCTTCTTGCATATCTTGATGCATTGGGATATTCAAAAAGAGTAGTTCGCTCTAATCACAGACAACTTTTCAGTAAAGTATTGAAAAGATATATTGAAACGGTTAAAGGGCTTTTGTCAAACCGATATTTTAATAACGATGGATTGGGGAATGTTACTATCTTAGAAAAATCAGATGCCTTAAATATAGAATTACCCGATAAATCAATTGATGGGATAATTACATCACCTCCATATTCATTTGCAATTGATTATATTGAAAATGATAAAGACCAGTTAGAATATCTTGGCTATGATACGGAAAAATTAAAGAGTAAATTGATTGGATTAAAAGGAAAAACAAAATCAGAAAAGCTTGAGAATTATTTTAATGATATTGATAAATTTTTAAGTGAAGCATCAAGAGTTCTCAAAAAGAATAAATATCTTGTTGTTATAATTGGCTCAAATACAAATCAAACAGGTGGAATAAGACTTGAACAAAGTGTTATTAATTCAGCGCAGAAATATAATATGAGTTTGGTGAAAAGCATATTAAAGCCAATTAAAGGTATGCGTAACACGATGAAAGAAGAATATGTTCTGATTTTTGAAAGAAAATAAAATGAAAAAAACGACTGAAGATAAATTTCAAACCGTAATACAGAAAAATACTTTTTATTTTTTCAATCCTAAATTTGAAGAAGATTATGAAGGGTATGTGAATTCTTTAAAAGAAACACTCTTAAATGTAAAAAATAAGATCGAAACCGAAGGACTTAAAAAAGAAATATTTGAAGATTTAATTTCTGAAAAAGAAAACGGCTTAAAAGCTTTATTAGCATTAACTGGGTTTTCGAATGAGTATTTAAAACGCCTTACTACAATAATCAGGATTGTTGATATACCTGAATTAAATAATCTTGTTTACAAAGAAAAATGGTATAATAAGGCTAATCCGGATAATATTCAGGAGTGGTCAGACAGTAAAATTATTAATCTAATTAAGCAAAACGAATATTTTAGAAAAGGAATCATTAATATATTTTTTGAAGGTGCTTCAGTTACGTTTCTTGCCGATACAATTCCTTTGTTTGAATTGAAAAAATTAAGTATTTCAAAGTTGAAGTTTGAAATGTCCGAAATGATTGATACTTTAATAAGATACAAAGAAAAGGGTAGTTATTCCGGTAAAAGAAGAAATAATCCTGAAACAGTTGTTGAAGGAATATTAAAAAATCTTGGCATTTCTTGGGAAACAGGTGATTTGACAGAACTTATTGACAATGCTCCTGACAACAAAAGAACAATGGATTTTATTATTCCAAATAAAAAAAATCCTATTATTATAGCAGAAAGTTCATTTCTTGCTACGACATCGTCGGGACAAGGCGATAAATCAAAAACAGAAATATCAATTGATACTTTGATAAAAGAACATTATCCCAATGCTACATTTATCGGTTTTGTTGATGGAATAGGTTGGTATGTTCGCAAGGGTGATTTAAAAAGAATGGTAACAGCTTATGAAGATGTATTTACTTTTCATAAAGATGAATTGAAAAGATTTGAAGGATTGTTAATTGAAAAGGTAGTAAAGAAATGAGTAAAATAGAAAAATATAATAATAAGATAATACAAGGTGATTGTTTAGATTTATTCAAAGATATTCCTGATGATTCTGTGGATATGACATTTGCCGACCCACCGTTTAATTTAAAAAAGAAATATACAAGTTATACTGATAGTCTTGAATTTAGGGAATATCTTAATTGGTGTGAACAGTGGATCTTTGAAATGGTAAGAGTTACAAAACCAACAGGTTCGATTTTTTTGCACAATATTCCTAAATGGTTAACTTATTATGCTGCTTTTTTAAATAAATTTGCTTATTTCAAACATTGGATTTCGTGGGACGCACCAACAGCACCTATGGGAAAATCATTGCAACCGGCTCATTACGGTATTTTGTTTTACGGGAAAAAAGAAAAAGAAACAAAAATTTACGAACTTCGTTATCCACACAAAAGAGACAGAAAACAGGGCTTTTTACTTAAAGATTACGGAGGGAAAAAAGATAAATTACATCCTTTCGGGCCTTTAGTTTCTGATGTCTGGACTGATATTCACAGAATAAAGCATAATAAAAAAAGAGATCCGCATCCTTGTCAATTGCCCATTCATTTATTGGACAGGCTTATATTGCTTTCAACTGATGAAGCCGATATTGTTTTAGATCCGTTTTCGGGAACAGGAACAACTGCTATTTCTGCAAAAAGATTAGGACGAAATTACATCGGCTTTGAATTGGATGATGAGTATGTTGATATTTCAAGAAGAAAGCTGAACCATGTAGAACCCAATTTCAGATTAGGAGAAAGTTGGGTGAGTTTTTATTTGGGGAATGTAGTAACAATAAGAAATGTTGATTGGGATAATTTGAAAAAATATTTTATTATTCCTGATCCAGTGAGAAAAATTGATTATGAAGGGGCGAAAATTATTGATAAATTATTAATTCCGAAAGATGAAGAAACGGCATCACATCTGAATATTTGTAAAACTGAAAGAATAAAGAAAGTAAGTTAAATATTTTTTGTACAATTAAGATAAAAAAGATAAATAAGGCAGAGTAAAAAACTATTTTATACAAGGTAGAACTATGTCGTCTGTTTTAGATATTTTAATAAAAGGTATAAAAAAGCACGGAGCAGGATATGTTGTGCTTATCGACCCTGAATCGGGAAGCAGGGAAAAACTTATTAATACTGCTCAAAAATCATGCGAATCAGGAGCTGACGTTATTTTTATCGGAGGGAGCCTTGTTTCAGCAGGCCAGCTGGATTTACTGATTTCAGAAATAAAACAAAGGGTTGACATTCCTGTAGTGCTCTTCCCGGGAGGGGCGTACCAGATTTCAAAAGAAGCGGATGCTATACTTTTTATGAGCCTGATAAGCGGGAGGAATCCTCAGTTCCTGATTGGAGAACAGGTATATTCAGCGCCGATTATTAAAAAAACAGGATTGGAAACAATCCCCACAGGTTATATGCTGATTGAATCGGGAAAGATAACTTCAGTAGAGTTCATGAGCAATACAAAACCCATACCCTCTGATAAGCCTGATATTGCAGCGGCTCATGCACTTGCAGCACAGTTTCTGGGAATGAAAATGATCTATCTTGAAGCTGGAAGCGGCGCATTAAAGCCTGTACCGGATAAAGTAGTCTCCAATGTTTGTAAATCTGTTTCTATACCGGTTATTGTAGGCGGCGGAATACGTGATCCGAAGCAGGCAGAAACAAAAGTTAAGATGGGCGCATCGTTTATTGTTACTGGAACAGTAATTGAAGATAATGGAACAAACATGATAAAAGAATTTGCAGATGCTGTTCATTCTGCTGGAAAAGAGTTGATTAAATGATAGATATTCATACACACCTGCTTCCCGGAGTTGATGACGGGCCGGGGAATTTTAACGAATCTCTTGAGATCCTGAGGGGCGGTGTCCTGGAAGGGATTCACGGGGTTGTGTGTACTTCTCATGTACTTGAGAATCTTACTCCTGAGCTGGAAAAGAAATACATAGAGAAATTTCTGAAATTAAAAGAACTCGCTGCAAAGGAGGGCCTCGGCATATCTCTGTGGCTTGCATCTGAAATAATGAGCACGGCAAATTTTGATTTTCATTCTCCTATTGCCACATTTAACAATAACGGCAAATACCTTTTAATAGAGTTCCCCATGGCGCATATGCCTTCTGATGTTGGAGAGATATTTTTTAACCTGAATCTTGAAGGAGTTCACCCGATTCTTGCACATCCTGAAAGAAATGCTGTTATTATGCAGAAGCCTCAGGTTGTTTATGAATTTATAAACAGGGGAGTATTAATGCAGATAAATTCCGGGAGTATTGCAGGCGCTTTCGGCAGAAGGCCGAGAGAAACTGCAATGCTCATGCTGGAGCACAATCTTGTCCATTTTGTTGCAAGTGACTGCCACAACCCTGCATCCAGGCCCATGAGCCTGAAAAAGAGTTTTTCAATTATTAATGATAAATTCGGCAAAGAGAGAGCTGAAAATCTTTTTATGAAAAATCCTGCTAAAGCAGTTGCAGGCGAAGAAATTGATATCGGGGATCCTCAACCTGTTAAAAGTAGGCAGGGAGGCTTTCTGTCACTATTCCGCAAGAGGTGAATCTATGAATAATTTGCATATAGAAATACAAGATCAGTTTAAAAAAAGTGCAGAGGTTAAGCTCAGAACTGCTGAAACTCAGTGGCAGAATATTGAAAAAGCGATCAATCTGATTGTAAAATCCATTGAGGAGGGGGGCAAAGTTCTTGTGTGCGGAAACGGCGGAAGTGCTGCTGACAGCCAGCACATTGCTGCGGAATTTATCGGCCGTTTTCTTATAAACAGAAAGGCTCTTCCTGCAATTGCACTTACAACTGATACGTCAATTTTGACTGCTGTTGCAAATGATTTCAGTTATGATCAGGTTTTTACACGTCAGGTTGAAGCTCTCGGGAAAACAGGAGATGTA
>JAGGVB010000204.1 GCA_021158245.1 bacterium
ACTGCAATCAGTAAGTATCTTTTTTTCATTTTGTTACCCTCCTAATAAAATTTACAGGTTGTTCTGAATTAATGAGTACAGGTATAAGAATTCTCAAAATCTCCTGTTTTACTCTGTATCTCTACTTCTTTTAAATCGTGACAACATTACAATATATTATTTTCTCTGCAATTAATAAATATATAAAATAGGTTTCTCAGTATGATTTCTGTAATACGGCTTTTTTATACTGAGTTCTCAACTCAAGGAAAAATTCGTCATACATCCCTGTTTTAAAATCAGGGAAACTCCATGGATACGAAGTAAATCTGCCCTTGGAATAAAACAGGGTAAGATCAGCCCAAATACCCTTTTCAAGATAAACCTTGTTTCCGTTGTACTTTGCAGAAGGAAGAACCACCTTATCATAATCAAGATAACCTGGATCAAGATTTACTTTACGGTCAGATCCTTCAGCTATCCGGTCTTCAATTTCATTTGTCTTGATTTTTATTAAAGCAATACTGCCCGGATCGATTAATTTTTTATAGCTGTAAAAACATCTATAAATAGGAGTTCCCATCTCTTTTACATAATAATCGGAGACATCAAAGCTGTACTCTCTGCTCTTTACGCCTGTTTCACCAAATTCATCGTATAGAAGAGAGAACGCTTTATCCAGCAATTGTTTTTGTGAATAAAGAATACCGACAAATAATTGTACGGGAACGGGGTTTTGAGGTTTCATTTTATTTTACCTGCAAATTAATTAAATACCATAAATTTAAGATGTTATAGGACATATCTTTCTTTTCTGCCCTGCACCTGGTCTCTCGCAACGCTCGCAGAGACCGCAAAGACAAAAAGGGATAAAGGATAAAACATTTTCTGAAAATCTCCGCTCATGACGGTATTCTGATGATGTCATTCCCTCATGTTTTTAGAGGGAATCCATGGGTGGGGTTTATTTAATCCTCTATCAGAAAAAACATCATTTAACAGAATAATCAATCAGTTCCAGTATCTCTTCAAAAGAGAACAATTCCCCCTGCCCTATTCCGGGGCAGTTCTCTGCAGTCTTTTTCCACACATCTTCATTTCTCAAATTTTTAAACCAGAAAGGGAATGACCTGCACTGCACCGGTCTGACAGGATAAATCCTGCATCCTTTATCAAAAAAAATACATCTGCCGTCATCAAACTCCCTGACAACAACGCCATGTTCACCTGTTTTCAGATATTTGGAAAACAAGTCTTGTTTGGAAATATTTAAAAATTCCGAAATCCTTTTAACATCTTCTCTGCTTACCCTTACAATACCCGGAGCTCCTGTACAGCATGCTCCGCATTGTTTACATGAGAATCTTAACCCCTGTTCAAAAAAATATCTGTTTTTATCTGCTTTTAACTTATCAGTCATTTATATTCCGGCAAACTTTCTTACTGCATCGGAAAATCCGTTTTCATTGTTGCTTTTTACAACAGTGTATAAATTCTTAAGAAGAGGAATTCCGTTTGATACAACTGCGGACTTTTCTGTCCATTTGAGAAGATCAATATCATTGTAGTCATTCCCAATACCAAAAGTAGTTTTTTGTTCAATACCTATAAACTTACACAGCCATTCGGCTGCACTGCTTTTTGACACCTCAGGAGGAAATATCTCAATCCATATTGACTCTCCGTCAAGCGGGGATGTGCTTCTGATTATGTGAGTCCCTTTCAGCTCATCTGTTATAGAAAAGTAGCGATCCTCATCATTTGGAATAATCACAATAAACTGACATGCCGGCCCGAATTTTTCAGCTCTGCCGTTTAAGGGCTCTGCATAATCTTCGTAAAGAGCAACTCTTGCAGAAAAATCCGTTTCTTCTCTTCCCGAATAAAAATATTTAAATGCATGATTTTCAGGAACAGGATAATGTACAAAAAAATCAACATTCATTTTGATTAGTTTATCAATCATTGTCTCAACATAATCAGGATGCATTGAATGCTTTTTAAGAATTTTTCCGGTTTTCCAGTCCATTATTCCTGCACCGGAAGAAAAAATTAAGAAATCAATGGGGAAATCATTCGAAACAACATTTGAAAATGAAAAATAGGATCTTCCTGTGGCAACAACTCTTGTAACACTGTTTTCACCCAAGCTGATAAGAGTATTCCAATCCCGCCTGCTGACAGCTCTGTCAGATCTAAAAAGCGTACCGTCGAAATCAGTCAGTATCATTTTTATATTAGAATTTTTCATTCTACTCCTGATTAGGAAGGTAAAAAACAGCGTCTTTAAATTAAAAAATATAATAAACTTAAGATATTATAAAACATACTGCAATCTGAAAATCTCCGCCCGGAAATGGATGTAGAAATGTTCGCCTACAGCAGCGGGGATTTGTGACAAGTATCTACCCTACCTTACTACAGCAATTTTACCCTTCCTTATCACATTACTACCCTGCAGAATATAATAAATATATACCCCTGACGCTACCTGCTCTCCGATGTTTCCAATACCGTTCCATGAATAAAAATCAAAATCAGGTAAACACATTTTTTGATTTTTATACACAAGAAAACCTGAAGGTGTTATAATCCTCAATACACACAAACCCTCCTTATCAGAAAGAAAAGGAATAGTTAATAGGCTGCCTGAACCGGGGTTAAAAGGATTTGGAAAACTTTTTGGTAAATTCTCTTCTGAAAGCGGTTTTGCACCTTCAAATACTTCCGCATTGTTTACATATCCTTCAGAGCTGTAATCAACAGATCCGCATTTCCATATCTGAGGATTATCAGACACAATACCGGCACTTGCATAATTGCCTACTGGAGTTAAAAACGGAGACTTTGAATAACGTGAAATTTTCAGATATGCCGAATCCGAAGCTGAGTATGTGCTTCTTCTTATATTAAGAGGTATAAGCATACAGCTTTCACCATTGCCATCAATGAATTTATAGTATGCAGCACCTGTTCCCACGATATTTACAGAAAACGCAGTATCACCTGACAAAGTAAAAATTCTATCTGCACGCTGCTGAGGATATAAATCGCCTTCAGGATAGAAACGTGCAGTATCAGACATAGGCCCTGTAGTAGCATTCCACGTATAGAACAGAGATAATTCATCGTTAAACGAGGAACCATGGGTTTTAAGAGTTTTATCAATAGCATCAATCACAGGCAAGGTTACAATATTTTCCCATATTGACGGGACTAAGTGTTTATCTCCGAATCTTTTACTCAAATAGTGAAACCACAGGCACTCTCCGTACATCCTCATTCCGGAATTATAACTAAAGCTGTAATTTGAGCCCCTAAAAAATTCCGGCAAATAATATATATAATCATTAACATAATCATAAACAACATCTTCCATCCACGTTGCACAGGCTTCCATTAAAAATATATCGGTATCACGGAAATTGTACCCGAACTGAATAACATGATTAAATTCGTGTGCAGTTGTGACCCGCATCCCTTTAATACCCTTTGTGTTCGTCTCCTTATAGTCATTATCAATTACTATGTAGGTTATCCAGCCTCCTCCTGATCTGTCTGAATAACTCGTGTAACCGTAAAATCCATTTAAATCCATAATGTAAACATCCCATTCAGGGCCGTCAATATTGTTATCATCCGGAGGCGATTTAAAACCCATATTTTCGACTTCAACATGAAAAGAATAATCAAGGCTGTATGCTGTCTCCTCAACATAGTCGGGAACACCTGAATTATCTAAATCTGCATTAGAAACACTGCTTGAATCACTCTGCTCTGTAGTATAGTGTATCTTAAACAGCTTTTGCGGACTTACAAAACTATTCGGCAGCACAGGCCTGCTTAATATTTTGGAAACTATTTTTCTCTGGCTTGATGAGAATTCATTCCTGTGAAGATAAATTTGATGCATAAGCTGAGTTCCGCATTTAACAGGTTCCTCTTTATATGCTTTTAAATATTCAGGCAGAAATCCGGGTTCAAACATTCTTACTGCTTTAAAGTACAGAGCATCTGTTGCTGAGATATTGCCCTGCTGCATCTCTTGATTAAGCTTTGCCTCAAACGTCTGAGAGAATAAATTCTTAGTAAAAATAATTATAACCACAGCATACAGAAGGTATTTCATTATTAATTCTTTCTAAATGTTATTGATATCGGTACACCTCTGAATCCAAATCGTGACCTGATTTGATTTTCCAGAAATCTTGCATAATTTTTACTTACAAGTTTCGGATAATTTGAGAAAAAGACAAACCTTGGAGGGCTTGCATCAGGCTGAGTTCCGTAAAGCACGCGAATACGTTTTCCGCGCACTGCAGGATGCTGATAGTAACGATTAAGTTCAGCAAGCATTTGATTCAGTTCATGGCTGGAAACTCTCTTTTTACGCTCATTTGCAACTTCAATTACACCTTTTATAACCTGATTGATTTTAAACTTTGTTTTACAGGACACACGTAAAAGCGGTACGTATTCGAATCCTCTCAATCTGATAAAGGAATCCATAGCTTCCCGCGATTTATCTTCATCATTTCTTACAAGATCCCATTTATTCACAACAAGCACAACACCCTTTCTGGACTCTACTATACTTTTTAATATATGCATATCCTGTGAAGTTATACCTTCTTCTGCATCTGTAAAAAGGCAGGCGACATCACTTCTTTTAATTGCGCTCTGTGTCCTTATGTTGCTGTAATATTCAACGCTCTTTTTAACGCGGGCTTTTTTTCTCAGGCCGGCTGTATCAACCATAATAAACCTGTACCCCTTTATATTTGTATAAGAATCAATTGCATCTCTCGTTGTCCCGGGCTGATCTGTTACAACATGCCTGTCTTCTCCGATTATAGTATTAATAAATGTTGATTTGCCAACATTAGGCCTTCCGACAACTGCAAGGCGTATTTCATTCTCATGCGAAGGGATTTCTTTATAATCGCAGTTCTCAATCTCTTGTGCAACAATAGTGAGCATATCACCCACACCTCTGCCGATTAATGCTGATATAGATATAGGGTCGCCAAGCCCCATCTTGGTAAAGACTGCAATTTCCGATTCTCTTAATTCATTATCAACTTTATTAACAACAAGTATACATGGTTTTTTGCTCTTTCTAAGCTGCCTGGCAACATCATCGTCAATATCTGTAATGCCTGTTGTAACGTCAGTAAGAAATATAATTACATCCGCCTCATTTACAGCATGCTGAGCCTGTTCCGTAACCTTCTCTTCAATTACATCTGCAGATTTCGGTACAAATCCTCCTGTATCAATAACAGTAAATTCTTGTCCTATCCACTCGGCATCTGCATAATTTCTGTCTCTTGTTATACCCGGCTGATCATCAACAATTGCTTCACGTCGTTTAATCACCCTGTTAAACAGAGTAGATTTGCCTACATTCGGCCTTCCCACAATTGCCACTACAGGCTTATTCATAAATTTCCCCACATCTCTGCAAAATTATCAACCGGTATAACATTTTTACCAGTTGCTTTTTCAACATCACCGATATTCAGGTTATCAAGAAAAAGTCCCTTATTGTTTATTGTTTTCCCCGGAATCACCAATGTATCCGCATCTGTATTTTCCCCTGCATTTATAAAATCTTTTCCGCACAGCAAGCCGGAAACAGTGACATCGGGCCCGTAAAGAGAATTTTCAGAAGCATGCATTTTTACACTAAGGTTTTTAATTTTGTTAAGTTCTTTAATAACATGCTTTTCAAGTATTGATACAGCCAGCTTTCCTGTAATAATTAATACACTCTTTTCTTTTTCAATAATTTTTGGAAATTGTTTTTTCTCTTCCCTGAAATTATCAATAAAATCCCTCACAAGCCCCACTCCGTTTTCTATCTGCCAGAACTCTCCGTAATGGAATTTATCAGGTAATTTCTCTCCGGCTTTAAGATAAAACTCATCACTGAAATAGACAAACGATTCCTTGAATTTTTTAATAAATTTTTTCTGATTCTTTCTTCCATTTTTCAGAATCTCACGTGCAATATTTTCATTAACTCTTTTAAGCGGTGGAAGTTTTGCTCTGTGAGACGTAAGGCCTACCGGTACAACTGCGAGAGATCTGAAATCAGGATAATATTTTGACAAAGATTCAATAGTATTTTGCAAAATTTCTTCGTCATTAATTCCGGGGCATAAAACTATCTGTCCGTGAAGCTCAATATTGTTTGATGTTAAGAATTTTATCTTCTCTAACAGATGATCGTCCTTCTTAAGGCCAAGCATTTTTTCCCTTACATCAGGATCAACAGCATGCACAGATATGTAAAGGGGAGAAAGCCTCTGCTCTGCAATTCTTTCCATATCATGCTTTGTTATATTTGTTAAAGTAACAAAATTTCCATGCAGAAAAGAATATCGGTAATCTTCATCTTTAAAATATAGATTTTTTCTTAATCCCGGGGGGTTTTGATCAACAAAACAAAAAATACAGGAATTTCCGCATCTCCTCGGTTTCATTGGACAAAATTCAATACCGAGATTACTGCTGTCATCAATATTAACAACTACTTTTTGATTTTCTCTCTTAAGCTCAATTGAGAGATTATCTTCAATAGAATAAAAGTGGAAGTCCAGAACATCTTCCACTCTATTGCCGTTAATACTTTTGATAACATCATAAGGTTTTATCCCTGCTTTTTCAGATACGCTCCCCTTATCTGTTTTCAGAACTATAAGCTCTCTTTTGTTCAAGAATCTCTCTCCAACGTTCTCTTCTTTTCCACTCATCTATAAAGAATTTTATTAATGCCGCAGTAGGAACTCCTATTATCAGCCCCCAAAATCCGAATATCTTTGCGAAAATAAGTACTGAAAAAATAACTGCAACAGGATGAAGCCCAACTCTGTCACCGACAATTTTCGGAGATATTACATAACCTTCAAGCCCTTGTACAACAAGAAATACAGCGCCTATTTCTATTGCAGCCATAAGAGGGTTTGAAGTAAAAAGTGCTGTAAGAAGAGCTAATCCCAGGCTTATGTAAAGGCCTAAAAACGGGATAACATTTAAAAGCCCTGTCATAACACCGACTAAAATTGCAAAGGGTATGTTAAAAATAAACAGCCCTGCCGTTGTAAGGACTCCGACAAATGTACAGACGATTATCTGTCCTCTGACATACTGTCCCAGGATTCTGTTCAGTCTCCATGAATAAAAATAGATATTTTTTCTATACTTTTTCGGGCCAAGGTCAAGAAGCCATTTTTTAATTACATCAAAATCTTTTAAAAAATAAAATGTTAAGATCGGAATCAGAATCAAATTAAAAATTCTGCTTAAAAAGGTGCTCATTCCTGTAACACCTTTCAGCACATTGGACAGAATCTGCTCAAAAGTAGTAGGTATATTCCCCATAAAATGTTCTTTAAATGTATCAACATCTATGTGCAGAAAATGGAGGACTCTCGGTGTCATATCCTGGACCAGATCAGCTGTCTGTACTGCAAGTTGCGGTACTTTTTGTATAAGATCCTGTATTTCCTTGACAAGTGCTGGTAAAAGCAGGAACCCGAAGATTATTACAAGCCCCAACGAAACCAGCATAATAATCATTACCGATACTGTTCTTGAAAAACGGGCATTCTGAAGCTTATCTGCAACAGGATCAAAAAGATATGCTGTAATACCTGCAATGACAAATGGGAATATTACAGACTGAGTCCACGATAAAAACCATATAAAAAGTATAAAAAAAACAACAAATGAAAGAATTCTTGCCGCCTTGTACTCTCTTAACCCTGCAAGTATAATTAGCAGCAGAATCCCCACAAAAAGGGGAGATAAGACTGAATATGCAGCCCATATAAATGCAGACAGAAAAACTAATATGGAAATTACAGACAGATAATTTTGGGTAATGTTATTTTTCATAAAATATTTAAAAAGGAGGGCTTTTAAAAAACCCTCCCTGTTACCTGTTTCTTTTCAATTAATTAACTTTTATAATATCGCCTTTTTTCATACCTCTGCCGCTTACAATAACAGCTTTTGCAGCCTTACCTCCTGTAATCAGCCCCGTTATTTTAATTACTCCTGTCTTCTTTTCCTCAACACCGAGAGAAAGCCCTGTATCCGGATCTATCAATTCTTCCCCTTTTGAATAGACCGTAAATAAATCCCCGGTTTTTACTCCTCCCTCAGATCCAGGTTTAATATAGATAATCGAACCTTTGACAAGAATAATCTTACCGCTCCACGGCATGACTTCCATCTGTTTTTCTATTAAAGCAACTACTGCATTAACAGCATTACGCGTTGCTTTTCCTACAAGAGAATTATCAAAGCTGGTCCTGTCATTAAATCTTCCATTCCTTGAAGAAAATGACAGCCCGGATGAAGATTCTTCTTTCCTCACATTCTCCGCTGCAAGAATTTCTCCTGTAGTAGTATTCACAATTCTAACATCAATTGCCACAGTAGCAGACTGTTTTTTTACACCAATACCAATTCCTTTAATTCTTCCCCGTGTACTGGATTTCTTATAACCGAACTCACTTACTGAACCAAATACAGCAAGTTCAACTCCAAGAAGACGGCCGATTGCTACAGCACTCTGCTGAGTAACTCTGCCGCTTTGGCCCAGGTTCTGCTCCTGCATAATTTTATCTATTTCCTGACGTTCAATCACTCTGTATTTTCCATTCTTTACAAGAGTGGTTACAAGCATGTCAGCCATTCCGTCTCCGGGAGAGCCCCCGTTCCACCATCTATAGGGGTGAGAGGTTTTATCTTCAAACGAAAATACAGCAATACGGCGTTTCAGCTGTGCATTGGCTGCTGATGAAAGTAAAATTATTACTGCAAAAAAAGTAAAATATACTATATTTTTCCGCATAGCGCTGCCTCAAAATTTAATATATCGAAGAAATAAATGATATTGAAATCACATTCTGACTTATTCCGGTAACTTTAATTTTATAATCAGAAACTTTCTGGCCGTCAAGCCTTTCTGCAAATCTATCAGCATTCTCAGTTACAACAACTTCAAGAGTTGCAAAACCATTGTACCAATCACGCTGACTTACTGATTTTACTCCCCGCAAACTTGTAGACAGAAACCTTTTCAATTTTGCCAGTGTAGAAAAGCCTTTAACCCCTTTTACTTTCAGAACAATAACTCCTCCTGAAGACAGATCATCCTGCCATTTATCAAGAATCTTATTCATAATCTTAGTTGAAACAATATGGGAGGCTTTAGCTATTGCTTTTGTACCGCCTACAACATCATCTATGTGCGGAAATGCTCCGTTTGCCATTGCAGATCCAAGTATATCTCCCGTATCAGCTCTTATTGCTTTCACGCTGACAGTTGCCTGCTGAGATTTCTGTTTTGCACCAAAGGCCTCCACAATCGTAGATTTAGCCATAGCCTTGCCTGTAATAATTACTTCAGCTCCTATTGCACGTGCAAGGCTTGCAGCTTCTGCAACATCTCCTTTTAGGATTGCCGCGGCTTTTTCTCTGTCAAGGTTCCTTTGAATAGTCCTTTGATCTACGAATTTAAAACCTTTTTCCATAAAATCATTCATTATAGTATTTTCAGCTGTGTTTAAATCCGTACTTAGATAGGAAAATGACCCCGGTGCTTCACCGATATTCTGCTCATCAATAATAACCATCATTCTCGGCGTGTTTTTCCTGCGCATAAGGTTCTGTATGGCTTCAAGGTCATTTTCAATATCAGCCATTTTAACAGTCGCCTGAACTGTAACTTCATACAGATATTGATCCCTTTTGCGTTCCCGCACAATTTTATAATTTTTTACATACCCTTTTGTTTTTGACATTATATTATCATCAATAACCTGAAAATTCTTCACAAGTGTTTCAGATTCGATCATCATGCCGAGGGTTTGTTCAACACTTCGCCTGAGAGCTTCAAGTATGGCATCATCACGAGCATGTGCGATATCGTTCCCAATTATTGAACCTGTTCCGGTGGCAACAACACTCTTCTCTTTTTGGAGTCCTGCCTGGTCCTGAGCGTATACAAAAAATGTAGCTCCGGAAAGCAATAGAAGGACAAAAAGGAATAAAACGATATTTTTAACAGCTCTCATGATACTCTCCCTTCTCTAAAAAGTAAGCCTTAAAGCATTCTGAAACTTTCTAATCATCAGAAGAGCATCTGCTCCTGATACATGGTCTCTAATACCGAAAGCGCCGTCAAGGTTCTTTGTAGTCATGAATCCTCTGTCAACAGCGAGGCATATTGCATTATATGAAAAATGGCTCGGATTTACATCCGGAAATCTTGAAGTTGATCCGAGATATTTTGTTGCAATAGAATTATCGCCTTTAATAAGTATCAGCATATTCTGAAGGATCATGGCAAAATTTGCACGCGTTATTTTCTGGTCAGGATGGAATGTATTATCAGGAAATTTCTCCATAATTCCCGCATTTACTACCTGTGCAATCCATGTTTTTGCCCAGTGATCAGAAATATCAGCTATTTTTGCCTGTTCCGCTTCTTTCTTTTTCATTTCCGTCCGGCCTTCCGGTGCCCTGAAACTTGTATCATAAGTTTTTGTTTTTCTTTTATCAATAACAGTCAAAATTTTCAGTTCTTCAACGAGAAGAACAGCAAGATCCGACCTGTCAATCTCAGGTATCAGTGCTATTTTTTTACCGAGTTCAGTACCAGGCGCAGCTCTCTGAATTTTCTGTACAAGTTCCCATTCTTTATCTGCAGCCTGTGCATAATCACCTTTTGATGCAATGACCTTTCTAAAAGAATCTGCAGCATCATTAAACATAAAAGCTTCTTTGTACGCAATACCTTGATAGTACATTGCTTTATAGGATTTCGGATCAATTTTCAGCGCTTTGTTAAAACTTTTTTCAGCATTTTTGATCCAGTCTTTGTCTTTTTTCTCTGCAGTAAGAATACGGCCTTTTATAATATATGCATCAACGAATTTTTTGTCTTTGCCAATGGCTTTATCAATCATTTTAAAAGCCATTCCAAAATCTTTATTTTTACAGTTTATCAAAGCTTTGCCCGCATATCCTCCTGCGTAATCCGGTGCAAGCCTGATCGCACGGTCAAATTCTTTATCAGCATCTGTTAGATTTCCTCTTTCAATCTCGCGCAGGCCTTGTTTGTAATGGTTCTGCGGTGTATCGAGAATAGACTGCTGTGGGATTGGCTTTGGGCCGCACCCTGCAATTACAAGAAGTGCTGCAATACATACTCCCGCTGCAATTTTAATTCTGCTATTCATAATTGCCCTCCCTATTGTCAATAAGTGTCTGAGTTACTGAAGAATAAACATAACTTTACAACGCTGAAGGAAATTCATATTACTTGCTGCATTGTGAATTTTCTTCGCATCAGCTTCACTTATTACAAGATCTGTTTTATTGGGCCCTTTTACATCAAGGGCTTTAACAACAAGCGGATTATCTGCAACTCTCTCATTTTTCACAGCACTATTTACGTCCTTATCATATCCTACCATTCCTATATCCACTGCATAGTCTCTGCTTACATATTTGGAACCGTAAATTTCATTGCCCTGAGGGTCAATTAGTTTAGGAGCCATTGCGGGACGCACATTAAGGCCTCTTGCATCAATAATCAAACCCGTATAAACAGCAGAGCTGTTACTATTTGCATTTCCGCCTGTTCTTATAAGTTCTACTCCGGCCGGTACCGGTTTACCGGCAGGCCAGGGCTGTCCGCATACAGGGCATAAAAGCTGGCCGCCTGTCATAAGAACACCGCCTCCGAAATCATGAGGCAAAAGTGCATCTGACATAACGCCTGTAATCGGAACTTCAACATCAACTTCAACATCTCCTGTTGACATATACCTTGTGTCCACAACTCTGAACCCTCTGATTGCGCCCCGGATACGGCTGCTTATATTATCATCCACAATCATAGCATTTCTCACTTCAGTCTCTGATGAAAGAGTAATCCCCTTGACAGTCTCAAGAATATTCCTCAATGCATCAAGTTTTGCAGCTCGTAATGCACCTGCTCTCTGAGCAGTTACAGGATCATTCGGATTAGGTGCACCGATTCCAGTGCATTTAATAACCTGGTTTGACCAGTCTACCCTTCCTGTACCCCCTACATCCTGGACATATCCCTGAGCAAACAGCAAAGGCGATACCATTAAAATAACAGTTATAACTACGCCCCAGATCAAACTTTTCTTATTCATAATAACCTCCATAGACATTTATTGGTTATCTTCAAAAAAAAGAGCGAATGACGGGAATCGAACCCGCGACATCCAGCTTGGGAAGCTGGCGCTCTACCATCTGAGCTACATTCGCATACCATAGTCAAAAAGAATTTATATAAAAGTTATTCTTTCTGATGTAAAAGTCAAGATTTTTCTTATTATTCATCATTCTTCGTCATAGGATATAAGAGACAGTACCGGCACTCCCTTAAACCTATCTCTTCCATTTAAAAATGCAAGTTCAATTAAAAATGCAGCTCCAACAACACTGCCACCCAACTCCCTGACCAGATCAATTGCTGCGTTTACTGTTCCGCCTGTTGCAAGCAGATCATCAACAATGAGTACCTTTTCGCCTTTCTCAATTGCGTCTTTATGTATCTCAATAACATTTGTACCGTATTCCAGAGCATACTCTTTCTGCAGGGTTTCTGCAGGCAGTTTGCCTTTCTTTCTTATAGGTACAAATTTTGTGCCTAATTGTACAGCCATTGCACCGCCGAAAATAAATCCTCTTGATTCAATACCCGCAATAACATCCAAGTCTGAATCTTTATAAGGCTTGCACAAACTGTCAATTGAATCTTTAAAACCCCTGGGATTCTTAAGCAGGGTTGTAATATCCTTAAAAATAATACCTTTCTTCGGGAAATCGGGAATATCTCTTATCAGATTCTTAAATTTATCCATTTTTAAATCCTTTACGATTAATAGGCTACGTCAAAGCCTGTAAATTCATTCCTCGGATTTTCTTTTTTAACATTCAAATCTGTAACATCTGCCATTCTGTTTCCAACCGGAAGTGTTTTTATTAACTCGTCCACCATCCCTTCTTCGCCTTCAACAAGAATTTCCACTTTGCCGCTGTATAGATTTTTAACCCACCCTTTTAATTTCAGGTGCCTTGCAATCTTCATAACAAAAAATCTGAATCCTACTCCCTGTACACGCCCTGAAACAATTATATGTGCACGGATTTCAGCCATGTTTAATCAAACCTTTTTTTCGAGTATTGCAAAAAGAGCCGCTACTGCGGATTCAGGAGTTTCTTCATGAATTATTTTATCTGAGATTTCCCAGCTTTTTAATGACACAACCGGTATTCCCTTCTGCAATGCGAAACTAATTTCTGACAATGTACCGAATTTTCCGCTGACTGCAATCACACCGCATACTGAATTAATGATAAGTGCATTCCTTGCTGATCCCATACCAGTTGCAATTACATAATCAACAAAAGCATTTGCATCCTCCGGTTTGTCTGCAGGAATAATCCCGATTGTAACGCCGCCGAATTCTTTAGCTCCTCTGCACGCAGCTTCCATTACGCCTCCCATACCACCGCATACAAGAGCCGCTCCCCTCTTTGCAATTTCGCATCCGACTATGAAGGCATCATCCAGAATTTGAGATGATTCTGATCTGCCTCCTATTACGCCTATCTGCATTTTATGCATGCCTGCTATCCTTACGGTGTCAGCCTGTGCATTAATCTCGGGAACGGAATTGTTTCCCTTACATGAGGAAGCTTGCAGATCCACGCAACAGTACGTTCAATGCCAAGCCCGAATCCGGAATGAGGCACACTACCGTATTTTCTGAGGTCAAGATACCAGTCAAATGCTTCAACAGGCAGTTCCTGTTCCTTAATACGGGACACAAGGACATCATAATCCTCTTCACGCTGACCGCCTCCGATTATTTCACCGTATCCTTCAGGCGCAAGAACATCAACGCCAAGGGCTTTTGTGGGATCTTTTTCGTCGTGTTTCATATAAAAGGCCTTAATTGCCGCAGGATACCTGTGAACCATGACCGGCCTGTCAAATTCATCGGAAATAATTGTTTCATCAGCTCCGCCGAAATCATCGCCGTATTCAAAATCAGCATTGTTTTTCTTAAGTATCTCTGTTGCCTCGTCATAAGATATTCTCGGGAACGGTGCTACAACTTTTTCAAGAGGTGCAGTATCTCTTTCTATCACTTTTAGTTCTTCCTGCCTCTCTTCAAGTACTCTTTGAACAATGTATGACACAAACTCTTCTGCAAGTTTCATATTGTCATCAAGGTCAGCATATGCCACTTCCGGTTCAATCATCCAGAATTCAGTAAGATGCCTGCGTGTTTTGGATTTCTCTGCACGGAAGGTCGGGCCGAAGCAGTAGACTTTTCCGAATGCACCGATTGTTGCTTCACTGTACAGCTGGCCGCTCTGAGTCAGATAGGCTTTCTGTCCGAAATAATCGGTTTCAAACAGAGTTGTTGTACCCTCACATGCAGCAGGCGTAAAAATTGGTGCATCAACAAGTGTAAACCCTCTGTTATCAAAGAAATCCCTGCATGATTTTATTATTTCATGACGAATTTTCAGTATAGCATGCTGTCTCATAGACCTTATCCACAGATGCCTGCGGTCCATGAGGAATGCAGTTCCGTGCTCTTTCGGAGTAATAGGATAATCCTTTGCAAGCTGCTGAATTTTTACTGTGCCAAGCTGCAGTTCATAACCTCCGGGAGCTCTTTTATCTTCAGCAATTTTTCCTGTAACAATAACAGATGATTCCTGAGTGATTTTGTCGCACTCCTCAAAAGAAGAACTGTCAACATCTGATTTTGATGCAACGCACTGAATAAGTCCTGTACCGTCACGTACAAGCAAAAACCACAGTTTGCCGCTTGATCTTTTATTATAAAGCCAGCCTCTGACTTCTACCTCTTTTCCTGCGTAATTTGAAACTTCGTTAATGTACACGTGCTCCATTGTTACCCCTTTTTCTTTTTCATCCCCATTTTTCTGCTTTCGGATCTCTGGTCATAAGGTCTCTTACAGCATCTCTCGGATCTTTGCCTTCAAAAAGAACTCTGTATACCTGGCCTGATATAGGCATTTCTATTCCTTTTTTTATTGACAGGTCATGCACAGATAAAGTTGTCTTCACCCCTTCGGCAACCATGACCATTTTTTCAAGAACCTGATCCAAAGTTTTTCCTTTTCCGATTTCCTCACCAAGATACCTGTTTCTGCTGTGTCTGCTGGTACAGGTAACAATAAGGTCTCCCATACCGGACAGCCCTGCAAATGTCATCGGGTCAGCTCCCATTGCTGTTCCCAGCCGTGTGAGTTCAACCATTCCTCTATTCATCAATGCTGCTTTTGTATTGTCTCCATATCCGACACCGTCACTTATTCCTGCTGCAATTGCAATTACGTTTTTTAAAGCTCCCCCCAGTTCAACACCTGCCACATCAGTACTGGTATAGACTCTGAAAACTTCATTCATAAATATTGCCTGTGCTTTTTCCGCAGTTTCCCGGCTTTCCGAAGCAATAACAACAGCTGTCGGAATTTTTCTTCCCACCTCTTCAGCATGACTCGGCCCTGACAGTACTGCAATCTTTTGAGTAGCGGCCTGAGATAGATTTTCTTCCAATACTTTCGATAAACGTATTAAAGTTTTATTTTCTATACCTTTGCTGCAGCTTATAATAATTGCATCTCCAAGCATGAACTTGTCAACATTTTCAGCAACGCGCCTGACAATATGAGAAGGGACAACAAATAATATAAAATCTTTATTTTCAACTGCTGTCTGCAAATCCGAAATTATTTTAATAGAGTCCGGAAGTTTGACTCCGGGCAGAAAATTATTGTCTTCTCTTTCCGAAGTTAGTTTTTCACAGCGTTTTTTGTCAAATTCCCATAAAGTAATTTCATGGCCGTTAGAGTTAAGAAGTACTGCAAGAGCAGTGCCCCAGCTTCCGGCCCCAAGGATTCCGACTTTTACTTTATCTTTCACTTTACACCTTTTGGTTCTGCTGCTTTTCTGTTCCCGAATTTATTTTCAGTTCCCTTAATCAGTCTTTTGATGTTAGTTCTATGTGTAATTAATATCAGCAGTCCAAGCACAAATCCTAAAATTAAAAGAGGATTTGATACATCTTTATACAAAACATATTTTTGTATTGATAATACTGCAGGAATTGTAATTCCCGCTGCAATTGATCCGAGAGATACAATTCTGACAAGAAGCACAATTATAAGCCACACACCAAAAGCAATCAGCGACGGTATTGGAGTAAGTGCAAGAAGGGCTCCGAATGCTGTTCCCACGCCTTTTCCGCCTTTAAAACCTGCAAACATAGTCCATATATGCCCGCATATTGCAGCCATTCCTGCAAGAATTTTTATCAGATCTGCATTAACGACACTGCTGCCTATTCCTATTCTTGAGATAAAAAGCACTGCTGCAGCGCCTTTGCCGATATCAATTAACAGCACTGCGAGCGCAGGCTTCCACCCCATTACACGGAATACATTTGTCGCGCCTGCATTTTTGCTTCCGTAATTTCTTATATCGTCTTTAAGAACTATTTTACCGGCAATTATTGCGGTAGGAAAAGAACCAGCGAAATAACTTAGAATAATTGCAGCTGCGATCTGAAACATTATCCCTCCTCCTAAGCTCTGCCGGCCTGTACAGTTCCGATAACAACAGGTTCTTCGCCTTCATCTTCCAATATCTTCATAAGAGGTGTAACTACTTCCGGCCTGATAATTAAAATAAACCCTATTCCAAGATTAAAAGTCTTGCGCATCTCTTCATCAGGCACGTTTCCCGCTTCCTGAATAAGCCTGAAAACAGGCGGTACAGTCCAGTTTCGCCAGTCAATTTTAAGTGTAAGGCCATCAGGAAGCACGCGAATTGTATTTCCTATTATGCCGCCTCCAGTAATATGCGACATACCTGAAATTTTTACTTTACCTAGAAGAGGCGAAATAACATTAAGATAACTTTTATGAACTGCAAGCAGAGCCTCTGCTACGGTTGTGCCCAGTGCATCAATATAGGTATCAGGTTTATAACCTGCTGCATCAAAAAGTACTTTTCTCGCAAGAGAATACCCGTTTGTGTGCAGCCCGCTTGAAGGAAGCCCCAGAAGCATATCTCCATCTTTTATCTCTCTTCCGTCAATAATATCTTTTTTATCTACAATACCTGTAATTGACCCTGCAAGGTCATAATCTCCCTCTTTATAGAAGCCTGGCATTTCTGCCATCTCTCCTCCTATAAGTGCACAGCCATTATTTTTACACCCCCTTACCATTCCGCTGATTATCTGTTCCACAGCATCGGGTTTTAATGTGCATGTGCCTATATAATCAAGGAAAAATAGCGGACGCGCGCCGCCTACAAGTATATCATTTACCGAATGATTTACCAAATCTTCGCCGATTGTATCGTGTTTTCCTGTCATTATTGCGACTTTAAGCTTTGTTCCCACACCGTCAATAGAGCTTACAAGAACCGGTTCCGCATAGCCCTTAATATCCGGCATAAAGAAACCTCCGAATTTGCCAATATCCGTAAGGACATTATCATTAAAAGTCGTACGCACTGCAGATTTTATACGGCGTACAGCTTCTTTTCCTGCTTCTATATCAACACCTGCATCTTTATAACTAATCTTTTTTGTCATATCTGTCTCCGGATAAATATTTTTCTCTCACTCTTTTCAGAAAATCAATAACTGTATCCGATTTATAATCAGGGAAAGTCCAGGGATGCGGCCGGAAATCATTCTGCCTGTACTGCAGCTGAAGATCTCCGTAAACACCTTTTCCTATGTAAATTCTATGGGCAAAATTCTTTGCAGATGCAACAACAAGTTTTGAGCCTGAAAGATATGCAGGGTCAAGATTAACCCTTCTATTGTTTTTTTCTGCAAATTCCTTTTCAATCTCATTAGTTTCTGTCTTAATTTGTGCAAGTTCTCCCGGGTTTATCAAATTTTCAAAACTAATAAATAATTTCTTGAGATATTTGCCCATTTCCCGTTCATAATAATCCGTATATGAAAAATCGAACTCATTACTTCTGTCATCAACCTCGCCGTATAAATATATTAATCTCTCTTCTACTTTATTAAGATCTACTCCTTGCGCGAATGTTACAGCGAATATAAGTTTGACAGGCTTAACTTTTCTAAACTCAGCCACAGGATGCCCTTAAATTTTCTTTTTTTAATAAGGGGGGAATTGCTGTTAACTGCTTAATTGTCGTTCGTTTAATATCGAAAAATCCTTGAAGAATGTCAAGCGATTTTCATTAACATTTACTTTAAAAAAAAATAAGAAAAAAGGATAAAGGATAAAAAAAGACAAAAGACAAAAAAACAGTTGTTTGCCGGCATCTGGAAATTTCCGTTAAAAAAATATTAAAAAACGAACGTCCCGAGAATCGGGAGGAAACCAAGGGAGGAGGGGTTAATCAATAATGTATTTAAAACCCCCACCCCTCCTCTGGATGCCCATTTTCATGGGCACGACAGGATTGAGAATTTTTTCTCCGGCATCTGAAAATTTCCCTTAATTTATTTTAAATTCTTTTAATTCGTGTTAATTTGTGTAATTCGTGGATTAATTAGTGGATCAAGAGGTAAAATTCAACATCTCTTTATCTTTTAATTCAAAATTCAACATTTAAAATTCAAAATTTTTCTCTTCTAATTCACTATTTAAAAATAATCCCCCAATGCCGTCAAGCAGGCCTTTATCACAACCATAGGATAGGCATTTATACAAATTTATAAATATAAAGGCTCTATAAAAGCCGATTTACACATTTTCATTATTGTACACAGTCTCTACTTCATCATGCTGTTTCTGTGTCATTATTTTTTCAATATCAAGCAAAATGAGAATATCATCTTTAATTTTTGCGAATGCCAGAATAAATTCCGTATTCATATTTGTTCTGAAACCGGGAGCATCATCAATATTATTCTTCATAACATCAATTACAGCAATCACTTTATCAACAACAACTCCAATCTGGACAGAACCTTCCAAAGATTCGAATTCAAGTACAATAATCCTGCATTTTCTATCACAATCTCTGTGTTCCAGCCCCATGGCAAGACGAAGGTCAATTACAGGTATAACCCGCCCCCTGAGATTCATAATTCCGGTTAATATTGGATCGGATTTCGGAACAGAACGCATAGGAGCGAATTGTATAATTTCTCTTATACTCATAATATCTATTCCGAACTGCTGGTCTCCTAGATCAAAAGTTAAATATTTCCCTTCAATTCTTCTATCTTCAGCAATTATATCTTCTCCTTCGTCAACTCTTGAGCTGAGAATATCCATGGCCCTTTCACCTGCGCTGTATCCTGTTGTTTTTTTTGCGGCACTTCCATTAACACCACAGGCAGCATCTGCAAATCTAAGATCAACAAACTCATCAAGATCAATAATCTTTCCGATATTCATCTGATCGTGCATATAGTGCTGAACCCGCTCAAGGTCCTCTTTTACAGGATAAAGATCGTCTGTAGTAATTCCCAATGGTTCCGTCAGAACATTTTTCACAAGCTGCGGTTTAATTCCCAGGCTGCCGTCAGGATCAAGGAACGATACCCCAATCTCTGCAGCAAGCCCTGGCTTTTCAGAAATAAATTTTCCAGCTTCTACGAGATATTTTGAAAACTCATATACAGCATCCGAATATTGATCAATAATTTCATCCCGCAATGTTACTACACAGCAAGGATGATCTTCCCACAACTCTTTTGAAAAAAACTGCAGAGAAGCATCCCCTGAAGCAATGGCTTTTGTACCAAGAGGTTCAGCAACGAGATAACCGCAGGCATCAGGGTTTTCAGCCAGCAGATTGGGCATTTTAATGGGAGGAACAACTTCAAAATTCACATCCGTACCTTCTCCTCCTGTAAAACTTGCATTAAGCCCTATATTATCGAAAAACATATGCGCCAGCATGTGATGAATCGACAGCATGTGGGGGATGTAAAAAAATTTATTCCTGAAAAAATCCTGATACGGCTTTTGGTAATCCCCTCCTTTATTATTCCTTACAAAAATACTTCCGTTTTTATGAGCAAGAAGCACCAGTTTGATTGGAACGCCGTAACCGAACAAATCCATGGCAATGGGTGCAAGAACGCATGCTCCGTCAACACTCCCGCTCTCCAGCCCGCTGCTCACAGGATTCCAGCTTTCCATGCAGACTGTTTCAAGCTCAAAATATTCCGGAGAAACTTTACCTGAATCAATCATATGTTTAAGTACACCGAGAACAAGATGGTCTGTAATCTGAATATGTGCAACACGGAATATCACCTTACCCGATTCACTGATTTTCGGCTCCCATGTTCCTTTTTTATTCCCCTCACTCGGGCCGCTGAATGCTTCTTCAATCTTTTTACTTAACTCTTCAGCATTAAATGGTTTTGCAATAAAACTGCTGACTCCTGCATTAGACGCTTTTTCAACCTCTTTTTTCTCACCGCGTCCTGTTGCCATAATAAAAGGGACATCTTTAAAATTCGGTTTCGATCGGACCCATTGCAAAAGCTCATACCCGTTCATGTTCGGCATGTTCCAATCACTGATTACAAGCTCAATATCTTTTTCTTTCTTTAATTTATCAATCGCCTCATTCCCGTCTTTTGCTTCAATGATATTAGAAAACCCTATGCTTTGAAGAGTTTTTTTCTCCATTGACCTCATTACACCGGCATCTTCAACCAATAAAACTACAATGTCCCTGCTAACCGCCATCTTTTCCTCCCTCATCTATTTTACAGCTTCTTTTAATTTTCCATTCTCATCAACTAATTCAGGATAGAGCTTCTTTAAACAATCAGGACAATAGCTGTGTGTAAATTCAGCCTCAGAATGATTTTGGATATAAACTTCCACTTGATTCCAGTATCCTTCATCATCTCTAACTTTCTTGCAGTTGGCACAAATAGGGATGAGTCCGCTGAGAGTCTTAACTTTTGAAAGAGCCTCTTCAAGTTCATTAATCAATTTTTCCTTTTCAAGCTCAAGGCTTTTTCTTTCAATTGCATACCATATAGACCTCGCCAACAGGCTGCTGTTAACCGTACCTTTTACAAGATAGTCCTGTGCCCCTTCTCTTACTGCATCCACAGCTATCTTTTCATCATTCAATCCGCTCATAACGATAATTGGTATCTGGCCGGCATGTTCTCTGATACTCTTGAAGGTATCCAGGCCGCTGCTGTCAGGAAGGGTTAAATCCAAAAGGATAATATCAACAGCTTTTTTATTAAGTGCAGCTGTAGCTGCATGAATACTTTTCTCCCACTCAAGATGATACCTGGATAAGATTGACCCTTTCCCCTCCTGATCCACAAACATTTCATGAATGAGGCGGGCATCACCTTTATTGTCTTCTACAAGAAGAATGCTTATATCTTTTACTTGATTTTCAGACACTTTACTACCCTCTTTTTTCAAGTTATAAATAACTGGTTCCATTCAGGTTTATCTGTTTTAGAGAGCGTTTCCTGTACGTTCTTTCTTAATTCATGTATGTCAACAGGTTTTCTAATATATGGCATTATTGTCTGCCCTCCGGTGACTTCCATTAGAATATTCCTGTCAAGATGAAAACCGCTTATTATTATTAAAGGTATATGCCTGCTGTTAAATTGATTTTTTACCTTTTCAATAAATTCATATCCGTCAATTCCCGGCATCATTAAATCCAGAATTATTAAATCGGGTTTTTCATCTTCCAAAATCCTTAAAGCATCTTCCCCGTCTGTTTTGCCAATTACACGGTACTTATCTCTCTCAAGTACATCTTTAACAAGCATCACAGTATTAAGGTCATCATCTATGATCATTACTGAAGGGACAGGCTCTTTTGTTATTGAAAAATTTATAGAAGTATTGTTATTTCTGTTCCTGCTCAGCCATATTCTTCCCTTATGGCTCAATATACTTGCTCTTGCAATGACCATGCTTAAAATCTCTTCATTTGACATCTCTCCCATAGAAGCCTGCCCGTTTATAAAGACCCTGTTAAATGCACCTCTTGAGAAATCGTGGAATTTTCCTGCAATTGTAAATATTATATCTGATTCAGTATCAACAACGTTAACCAATAACTTATCATTCTGATCAGAATAATAAACACAGAAGCCCAATATTTCAATAATTGCATTCTTTATTTTATCAGAATCCGCATAAACAAATATCTCATCATCAGAGAATGACTTATCAACAGAAAGATTCTTCTCTTTTAAAAAACCATTGGAAGCATCAAGAGACTGCATCACAACTTGGTTCATATTGAAAACGCTTCGCTTTAAACTAAAATATCCTGCTGCTATTGCTGAAAAATCCGCAAGTTTCTCAATAGGCATTATTATTTTTTCAAAGGATTCTCTAATCTCCAATAATTTTTTAATATTCCCGGGTGAGAGTGACTTTTCAGAATCAACAACAAATTTATCAACCTTTTCCCGCATAGTCAGCATATTAATCTTTACGTTCCGGTTTAAAATACCAGGTATTGCATCCCTTAAGGCCTTAACATATTGGTCACTTTTTCTTTTTTTATAATGTTTTGCCGCCTCTTTTTCTTTTTTCATTACAATTATTGATATCATGCTGCTTGACAAAATAATTACAAACACACCGAGAAGCCTTATCCATATTGTAATCGAATCTCCTGGCAGCAGATATTTGAAGAAATATTTACTGCCGGATAAAAATTCATCTCTCAAAGTATCGAGAAGCCAGTACAACATACTGAAAAACACACCTGTCAGCATGATTTGAGTATAAATTTTTTTCTTTTTCATATTGTACATATCCCGATTTTTATGATAACATTGTTTCTACGGTATTCAACAGATCATCTTTTTCATAAGGTTTTCTGATTATCCTTTTCACTCCGTATTTATCTGCAGTTTTCTTAATAGAATCGTCTATTATTCTCCCTGTCAAAATAATTACTGGTATTGTAGATGTCATAGGAATTTTACTGATACGATCCAAAAGCGAAAAACCGCCGCCTGCAGGCATCATAAGATCTAATATTATCAGATCCGGATTTGATCTTATTGCAGATTGAGTACCTCCGTATGCATCAGTTGAAATACTGACATCATATCCTGCAGACTGCAGCCTCACTGCAATCATTTTTGCATATTGGATCTCATCCTCAACAACGAGAATTTTCTTTTTATTTTCCACTCACGCTTCCTTGCTGACAACAGGGGAATTAACTATTTGGTTTTCCATACCTTTTACATTATATACAGGTATAGTGAAAAATATATCCGTACCTTTTCCTAAAACAGATTCCGCCCAAATTTTTCCGCCATGCCGCTCAACAATCCTTTTACAGAGCGCTAAGCCTAATCCTGCACTTTTTTGATTATTCCTATTCCCCAGGCTTTCGAATAATCCAAAAATCTTTTCTGAATCTTTCATGTCAAATCCGATACCATTATCAGAAAATCTAAACTTCCATAATTTCGAATTTCTTTCTGCATGAATATTTATTACACATGTTTCATTCCTTCTGAATTTAATGCTGTTTGAAACAAGATTTTGAAAAAGATGCCCTAACTGCACATTATCGCCTAAAATTACCGGCAGTTCATCTTTAATAATTACAGCACCGCTCTCCTCAATTAAAAATCTTAAATCCGAAAGAACTTTTTCAAGAACCATGTTTGTATCCACAGCCCTGAATTTTCGGCCGTGTGTATTTACCCTTGCAAAATCAAGAAGCCCTTCAATCATTTCCTGCATCCTCTTTGCACCCTGTACAGCAAAATCAATAAAACTTCTTCCGTCTTCATCAATAGAATCTTTATACCTCTTTTCAAGAAGTGTTAGAAACTCTGACACCATTCTGAGAGGCTCTCTTAAATCGTGGGATGCAAAATACGCGAATTGTTCAAGATCATTATTGGAACGATATAGCTCTTTATTTAATTCCGCCAATTTCTCCTCTGCCTGTTTCCGCGGAGTAATATCTTTTATTACACCTCTATAACCTTCAAAAGTGCCGCCTTCCGAGACTATTGGGATTCCTGTTAATGAGATGCATACCTTCAGCCCATTCTTATTTTCGGTCCACCATTCAAGCTCATTAATTATTTTTTGTTTTACCGATAGTTCATTAAATTCTGTTTCACCCTCTCCACCCAGAAACTTTGATAAATTTTTATTTATAATTTCATGCGGTTCAAAACCTAAAATAGATTCTATTTTCTCTGAGCTGTATATACAAATTCCCTTTTTGTCCGTCTCCCATATCCAGCCTGCCATACTTAAAACAATATCTCTGAACCTTTCCCCGCTTTCCCGCAGAGCCTCGTCAAGTATCTGCCTCTCTGAAATCTCAAGTTTCAAAGCATCATTCTCAAGAACCAGCCTTTTGTTCTCATCTTCCAGCTTCTTCTCTGCTGTGCCGACAAGGACATCGATTTTTTCAGTTCTTTTCCTCATAAAACGGCAGCCTTACTGTTTTAAACCAAAATCTGTCAATAGTATCAATAATTTTGAAATATTCTTCCACATCTACAGGTTTCACAATAAAACAATTTGCATGAAGATCGTAAACCATATTCACACTTGCACGAGAATCGTCTGTTGACATAATAATTACAGGAATCAAACGAAGAGTTCTGTTATTTTTTATTATTTCCAATATTTCCCAGCCGTTCTTCCCTGGCAGGTTTAAATCCAGAAATATTAAATCGGGAGAAAGTTCAGGATTTTCAGCTACTCTTTTTAAAAGATACTCAATTGCCTCATTTCCGTTACTCTGTACAGTAATTTCATAATTCCGGTATCTGCCGAATGCTTCTTTTGCCAGCCAGATATCTCCCTCGTTATCCTCAACAAGAAGAATGTTGTATTTATTATTACTCATCTTCCGTTTCATACTCTTTTTTAGGTAGCGTAAAAATAAATTCAGATCCTGTGTTATTTCGTGATTCCGCTTTTATTGTCCCTTTGTGATGTTCAATTATTTTTTTACACATAGCAAGCCCGATTCCCGTTCCCTGAACAGAATCATCCTTATCAAGCCTTTCAAAAATATTAAACATTCTTTGTGAATCCTTCACCTTAAACCCGGGGCCGTTATCTGTAACACAGAACTCAAAGAAGTGATCTGTTTCCCTTACAGAGATATCTATTTCAGGCCTCTCTTTATCACAAAATTTAATTGAATTTGTAATTAAATTCTGAAAGACCTGGCCCAGCTGAATTGGATCGCCTGTAATGACAGGTAAATTCTTTTTTGTGATTTTTGTATCTGTCTCATCAATATAAAACATCAAATCAGCCTGCACTTTTTTCAGAACATCATTTAAGTCAACATTTGAAAATTTCGTTTTCCTTGTTGTCAATCTTGAGAAATCAAGCAGGTCTTCAATCATAGCCTGCATCCTAACAGCGCCATTGGAGGCAAAATTTATAAAACTGTCGGCATCCTCACCAAGCCGGCCCTTGTATCTTTCCGAAAGAAGCCTCAAAAACTCTGTGACCATTCTGAGCGGTTCCCTTAAATCATGGCTCGCAACATAGGCGAATTGTTCAAGTTCGCTATTAGACCTCTCAAGTTTTCGATTTAAATCTCTTAACTTGTCTTCTGCAATTTTTCTCTCGGAAATGTCCCTGCTTATGCCCAGAATGCCTTCAGGTAAATTTGAATTATTTCTAATAAGGGATATTTTTGTTTCAGTCCATATATCTTTATTCTCTATTGTCCTGAACGGAAGTTCGATCATTATAGACGAAAATTTATTATTTTCTGCTGTAATTTCCGTTAATTTTCCCAATTCTTTTTCCAGGACAACCTTTGCCTCGTCAGCCATAATATCCAGCCAGGGTTTATTAATTATTTCATCGCTTTCATATCCCAGAAGATTTTTCACAGAAGGGCTTGCAAACGTAATTTCAAGGTCGTAATTAACTATCCATACAAAATCACTCATATTCTCAGCAAGAAGCCTGTATCTGCTCTCACTTCTTTCAAGTGCCTCCTCAGCTTCACGCCTTCTTGTTACATCAGTAACTATCAGCATTACAGAAGATACAGCATCTTCTTCAAAAACAGGGCCGAACCTTACCTCATACCAGGCCTGTGCATTCGGATTTCCACTGCCTCTGCAAATAATACTATCAGGCCTGCCGGATTCAAAAACCCTGGTTATGTGCTCGTTAAATATCTCCGTATATTCTGTATCTGTAAATGCTTCAAACTTTTGCCCTATAACTTCTTCTTTTAAAAATCCGGGGAGTTTTCTGTTTACATAAGTAATTTTCCCTCTTTTATTGATATTCATAATAAAATCGGGAGAATTGCGCAATAGAACTTCGAATCCTTCGGCCTCAGGAAAATTGTTGCTTCTTTCAGTCAATGTACCCATATAAGGCATTTCCATTTTCAGAATAACTCCTGTAAATCATGCACTATAGACCATGCATTTTTCTGAACTTCCGCAGAAATTTTATGTTCATCAAAAATAATAATCAAATTTTGAAATTTCCCGTTTTTCGAATACAGAAAATATTTTTTTTGTATTATTTTTTTAATTATTCCATTTATCGTTTTAAGATAAAGCCTCTGTATAGCAGGCCCTCTTTCAGTAATGATCCTGCTGCTGAAATTTATTCTTCTCCGGACACAATCAGAATCTCCATATGTTTTATAAATCAAATCAACATTTGATCCTATGGTTTCTGTTTCAGGCCATTCTGTTATACCTGCCGCTCTATTATTAATCATATTTATTTCACCTGCATCATCAACTAAAATTACCCCCGCGGACAATCTTCCTATCATACTGACAAGTTTCATATAGGCCATGCCCATCTTCTGCTCGAATTCAGCTTTATCCAAAGCGCATTTAATCGTTAAATTCAGCTCTCTTGAGTTAAATGGTTTTTGTATATAGCCGTAAGGATTTGTCGCCATGGCCCTGCCGTATGTATTCTCATCAGTATTGGCTGTTAGAAAAATTATCGGTATATTGAACTCCTTTCTAATTTTCTGAGAAGTCTCAATACCATCCATATTGCCCTTTAATTTAATATCCATCAAAATAACATCAGGAGTATGGTGATAAAGCTTTTCAATAGCATCAATGCCTTCATCAACAGACCCGATAATTCCATACCCCATTTGTTTTAAATGTTCCTGCAATTCAAGAGACACAATCCATTCATCTTCAACAATGAGTACAGATGGTTTCTGAACAGTCTTCAATTCCGCCGTATTCATAAATCTCCCTGGAAGCAATGATATTTTTCAATTTATATCAGGGCAAAGTTCTTGCCATGAAGCCTATTTTTCAGATTTAAATTGGGCATGAAAATAAAGGAGTTACACGTAGAAATGCAATTTATTTAAAGTGAAATAATAAAAGGCAGGGAATTTCTACCCTGCCTTAAGTAATTTTTTCTTACCGGGGAAATATTCTATGTTTAATTATTTATTTAGATTTTCATTTAACTTATCAGCAACAGTTTTAACAGCAGACATTATGTGTTCTGTTTTTGATGCAGTATTAATGATAACTAAGTACTGTTTATTTAAAAATGAATATATTTTAATCTCACTACTGTCTTTGATATTGTACTCCGGGTTATCAATCAGGATAGAATCAGACAACATTTCGGCAATGCTGTCGTTTCCTGATTTATAAATAGTAACTGTAAATGATGAATCAATATTACTGCCCCAACAATAGACAGCCTTTCCCATTTTATCAATTTTTGCGCTCAATCTCTGTTCTATCTCGCCCGCTCTGCCTGCAGCAATCTCTGAATGTTTATATTCCACAGGCATATTGTCCCATGACCATCCCTTTTCAAATCCAGGTCCGGGAAAAAGCGTCCTTAAATCATTTTTATCACCCTTATCACAAAAAAGAGAAACTGAAGCTAATGCAATTATTACAAATAAAATCCGGTTCCTTGTCATTTTTACTCCCTTATTAACTAATACTAATTCTCATTCTTTCCTTTCACAGCAACTATTATGGAAGAAAACCTTTTTAACCATTTATGCCTTACTTTAGCATCCTCATTTGAACGCGGTTTAACCTTGCTCCAGCTGTATGCCTGGCTTTCCAGAATTGAAGCCCATTCTCTTGCCTGTTTTATCAGCTTATCTGCACTTTGCTTATCTTTTTTATCTTTATCCCACTCTGCCTCGACAATTCTTGAAAAAACAATTGAGTATGTTTTAATGCTCCTGCAAGCTTCCCATGCAAAATGATCTGTAGGAGGGAATGTGTGGTTACTCAAAGAATCATTGATTTTGTGTAAAATGTCCAAAGACTTTGTATAATCTTTATCCAGCCAGCATTCTGCAGCTTTATTAATAATAGTCTCTGTTTTCGTCAAATACTGCTCAATGCTGACCTGTCCGAAAATAGGGCCTGCAAACACATTAAAAACAAACAAAAAACAAATACAGAGTCGTATCCAATGTTTTATTTTAAAATCTAACATAGACTACAATCTTAATCCTGTTTGAAAATTTCTATCCCTCATCCCTGAAAATCACCTCAACGTTTTTAACATCCCACAGAGGTTCTATTCTCTCTATTATCTCATTTCTTATATTATTTGCAAACTGATGTTCAGGGGCTAAATTTACCCATACAGAAACATTTCCCTCATCAATCTTTACATCTGATACAAGTTTTGTTTTTACAATATCAACACCAACAATGGGATTTATCACTCTTGACAATCTTTTGGAAACTACCTTCTCATCAGTCGGTATTTTGTTTTTAATCAGGCCATGCTGATGTTCATAGTTTTCAATTGCAGTATGCAGCGCATCAACTGCAAGTACAGCGCAGTGAACCTTAACAGGAGGCAGCCCTCCAAGGGCTTTATCCGCTTCTTTCCAGTTGATCTTCTTTGCATCACCAATGGATTTTCCTAATGCAAGGTCTGTAATAATTGATCCTGTAGCAATATTTGAAGCGCATCCGTATGACTCAAACTTTACGTTACTGATTCTTTTTGTTTCTTCATCAATCTTGAGATAAAGTTTTACCATATCTCCGCATGCAGGGCTTCCCTCTGTTGCCTTTGCGTCAGCATCCTCTATTTTACCTACATTATGCGGATGCCTGAAATGATCTAAAACTATATCAGAATACGGCATTGACATATCTATTCTCCGTTAAATATTTATTTATGACATAGGGCTTATTTTTCTTAATGTATCAACAATCTCTCTGGAAGCATCTACTGCTTTATCAATTTCTTTAATATTGTTAAATTTACTTAATGTAAATCTTATTGAGCCGTGGGCTCTCTCATGGCTGAACCCCATTGCCATCATTACATAACTAGGCTCAAGCGAACGTGAAAAGCATGCAGAGCCGGTTATTACTGCTATTCCCCTCATATCAAAGTGCAGGACGACTGATTCTCCTTCTATTTTATTAAAGGAAACATTAACATTTCCGGGAAGACGTCTGCTTAAATCCGCAGGCCCGTTCAGAACAACTCCTTCGATTTCTGAAGTTAATCTGCTAACAAGTCTTTTCTGCATACTCCTTATCTTACTGATATCTTCGGTATTTGCAAGTTCAACTGCTTTTGCAAAGCCCACAGCACCCGCAACATTTTCTGTCCCAGGCCTTATATCGAATTCATTGTATCCGCCATGAAAAATTTTCTTTAGATTAGTTCCCTTCCTCACAAAAAGAGCGCCTATTCCCTTAGGCCCGTGAATTTTATGTGCAGATAGAGATAAAAAATCAGCAGGAATTTTTTTAAGGTCAATATTAATATTAGTAAAAGTCAAAACTACATCCGAATGAAAAAGCACTCCGTTTTCTTTACAGATCTCTGCAATTTTATCAATATCCTGCAATGTACCGGATTCCTGATTTCCATGCTGAATCGACACAAGAAGAGTTCTTTCATTAATTGAATCTTTAAGCTGGCCCATATCAACAAATCCCTGGTTATCAACTTTAAGATATGTTACAGAATAGCCCTGCTCTTCAAGCCATCTGCAGGAATGAATAACGCTGTTGTGTTCTATCTCTGAACAAATTATATGATTTTTATTCTCATCTGCACCGTACACTACTCCTTTTACTGCAAGATTGTTTGATTCTGTCCCGCCTGAAGTAAAAATAATCTCCTCCGGCAAAACATTCAACTTACCTGCAATTATATCTCTTGATCTGTCAAGAGCATCTCTTGATCTGATTCCCGGTGTATGGCTGAACTGAGAAGATGCTACTGCATAATTCTCTGTAAAATACGGAATCATCGCTTCAACAACAGCAGGGTCCGTTTTTGTTGTAGAAGCATTATCAAAATAGATTAAATTATCTTCCATTATTTCTCCACAAAAAAAGGGTTATACCGATATTCACTTTCCTCAGCAGAACCCTTTGGCAAATTTTGTCGGGGTGGTGAGATTTGAACTCACGGCTTCCTGCTCCCAAAGCAGGCGCGCTGACCGAGCTGCGCTACACCCCGTAATACTCTTATCAAACGGATATAAAGATACGCTATTTTTACTTTTTATACAACACTTTTTTTCTCTTTTTATCCGTTTCACCCTGTTCTTTCCTCCTGATACTCAGGGCATCAAAAAAATTTTCCTTATTTCTTCTGCAGCCTTTCTAAATGCTTTTCCTCTGTGGCTTATTCTGTTTTTCTCTTCCTTTGTCATTTCAGCAAAAGTTTTCCCCTCTTCTTTTACAAAAAAAACAGGATCGTATCCAAAACCCCGGGAACCTGTAATCTTGTCAAGAATCAGGCCTTCACACACTCCTTCCACGGAAAATTCCACATCTTTATAAACAAATGCTGCAACACAGCGGAATCTTGCGCTTCGTTTTTCACTGCTTACACCGTTTAAAAGTTCAATAAGTTTTTTATTGTTATCAGCATAAGTTGCATTTTCTCCGGCAAAACGTGCCGAATAAACACCAGGCGCCCCGTCAAGGAAATCAACTTCCAGCCCTGTATCATCTGCAATAGACGGCAGCCCTGTTTCTTTAAAAGCTGCATGTGCTTTTATTAAAGCATTTTCTTCAAGAGTACTGCCGGTCTCTTCAATATCTATATTGGAAATATCTCCCAAAGAAACAAGGGAGATATTCGAATTATCAAGTATTGCCTGCAGTTCTTTAATCTTGTCTTTATTATTAGTTGCAAGGAGTAATTTTGTTAATTCCACCTGAATTTAACCCAGTATCTCTTTTTCATTACACTTACAGACACCAACCATCTTCTGGTTGAATCTCCATGCAGCACTTTTATCAGATTTTTCAGAAGTTATCAATTTCACATACGATATAGCTTCCCCGCATACAGGGCAGTGTTTTGAAAAATCACTTGTAGCTTTGTTCATTTTGTCAGCAAATGATGCCATTTTTCCTCCGTTACTAATTATTATTCGGTATTCATTGAATTATCATTAAAAATTATCGGCCCCTGTTTCAATTCACGTATCTGCTCTACAAGCTGTATACGCTCAAGTTCCGTTGTAAACTGCCCTGTAAGAAGAGTCAATATGTCTCTGCCTTTTTCACCGTATTGGTTTGGTGTAGAACTTTCAAAAGAGACACTTCCCCAGACATTCTCCCCTCTTCCGAGAGGTACTGCAAGAAAAGACCGCATTTTATGGTTATGATCCTCATCTTTTGAAAATCTGGGCCTTACATAGTCGCCTTCTTCCATATCTCCAATTAAAAGCGGTGTTTTTCTTCTTATAACAAGCCCGGTAAGGCCGTCATCAAGATTAAAGCGCCTTCCTTTATCGAGAGAATCTACTTCACCGAAAACACTCTGGATTACTCCCATATTACCGTCAACCGTACAAAGTGTAAATCTGTCAAAAGGAAACAACTTTTGTGTATACTGCACAAATATGTTAACCGCATTATCAAGATCTTCCGCATTTAAAAGTTCCCGTTCCATATTAAGATGCACGGCATATACTTCCTGATCTGTTTCCCATTGAAGTCCTCTGTGGCATACTGCCATAACCTGTGTTATAACATTTCCACAGCGTTCTACAATTTTAAAGTCTTCTTCGCCAAAACTCTCAGCCGTATCACTTCCAAGGGCAAGTACACCTATGATTTCATCAGACCATTTTAAAGGTATACCGACAAAAGACCTCATCTCAAAATCAGGAAACCCGTCCAGTTCTGTTCCAATGGGGAGATTGCTTTCCATTAAAGGCTCTTTGCTTTTTGAGATTAAATCAACAAGCCCTTCTCTCGAAGCAATTGCAGAATTCCTGATTATTTCACCGCCTGCAAGCCCTGCAAGCATCTCAAAAATTTCCGGTTCTGTTTTTAAATATATCGCAGCATAATTTGCAACAACTGATTCTCTTACAATAAACAATATTTCTTCATAGGATTTTTTAAATGCTTCGGCAAAACCAGACCAGGATTCACTTTGTAAAACGCCTCCCGGAATATTGACATCTGCACTATCATCAAAATCAGGTACTGACCTTAATTTAGCTGGCCCTGATTGAATTTTAACATAAAACAAAAGAAAATACAATACTCCGAAAACGCCGATAAAAAGCAACACTTTCAGAATCTGCATTAAAACATCTCTTCCGGAAACCGGAACAAAAAAACCAAAAATAAGTGCAATTACGACACTTATAAATAATATCAGCCTTTGTTGTTTATTTTCAATAACTTTCACAGTTTATTATTTCTCATAAAAATTAATACTATGCAACGTAGTTAAGTTAATAAAAATATTAGCAAAGTCAATAAAAAATCAAATTACATAAAGGAATTTTTCTTGACAAATTATTAAGATATGATTACATTAGAATATATTATTATAGATTTATTTCACCTTTGCAAAATGCCCGGAGTTTTTAATTTTGAAAATATTTCAGAAAATATTTTTCATACTGTTGATTTCAATTCCATCAAGCCCTGCTCTTTATGCTTTTCAAATAAATCACCTGAATAAAACCATATTAAACCGGAATACAGCATTCACCAATAAAAACAACCAATTTTACCAAAACAGCTTTATAAAACGAAATAACAATTACAAATATGAATTCGGATTTTCCGCACATCTTTTCTACCCGAAAGTAAAACTGGAAAAACTTTTTGAAACATCTTTTGGGCTTGGAATATCAGCATCGTACCGGATTTATCCCAAATGGAATGCCGGTATTTCCCTATCCTTCACCCCCCTTGTCCCGATATCCGAATTTAATAAATCGAATTTATTGAAATCCGCTTACATTTTCAATACATCTATTCTGCTAAAATACATGATAGCTCAGGAAATTTTTCTTAATACAAAAGCCGGATTCCTTTACTATTCGGTAACAACCAACTCTTTCAATACAGATGATACAGAAAGCAGCGGTACTCTTCCCGATAAAATTAAAACCGGAACATGGTGCCCTGTAATTTCTTTAGGCCCTTCTTTTCTCTTCACATGGATTAAGAATGTAAATTTTATGCTTGACTTAAGTTATAATACTTTCTTTTTTGATGCATCATACAGATATTATTTTCTCGCCAAAATAACAATTTCTTTTGTTAAATGACCACTTGTGACAGAAGCAGTTATCCTAAACTGTACAGCTCACTCGATAAATCTCTCATCATCTTTTGTTGTTGAAAGTTTACGTATATTTTTCTCTAACCATCCTATTTTATCTACTTCTCTTATATCAAATCCCGGAACATAGGGCTTTATATCTAAAAGAGGAGTTCCATCTACAATGTCCACATCCTGAATATGGAGTATATTCTTTTTAATTCCAATAAGACGCACTACAGAAATGCCTATAGGATTTGGTCTGCTTGATCCACGCATTGCAAAGACTCCGTGTGCATCGTCATCCATGAACGGTTTTACAATCAGGCTGAAGTCTTTGGATAGATTAAAATGATATATCAAAATAATATGAGAAAAATCTTCCAAATCTTTTAATCCATCGGTATATTCCGGAAATATCTCAATTGTTCCATCGACTTTTTCAGCACCTGCAGGTTGAATAGGTGTTCCTTTTGGTTTTTTAAATGGGGAATGTACGACTCCGATTGGTTTATAAATTATCTCATTCACGATTTTACCTTTACATACGTAATATACATATAATTCCATACACAAATTCAGTCATTCAAAATATACAGTTTTAATAACATTACCAAGAATCAATATGATATATACAATCAAATTATTTGAACCTGATCTATTTGAAATTTTAAATAACTTTAAATATTTCACTTAAGTAAGCGCCCATACAGCTTTTAGGAAGGGAATTAACACAGGGTGCATATTTTAAAGAATACACACCCTGCATCATGTTTGTCATTTAATTTTCAATCTTTTTGCCAATCTTACCGGCAGTGCATCCTTATGAACCATTATTGCAATAGTCCTCAGGCGGAAATAAGCTTCTGACATATACAAATATCCGTTAAATTTTCTGTCTACTGTACCCCCCGAATTCTTAATATAATAAAATTTATCACCCTTCTGGTCATGTGCAAGCCCTACAATATGCATTAAATGATCATCAGTTGTGGTGAAATTATCATATGTCTCTTCTCTCATTTCCTGCGAGATTTTCTTTTCCTTAACCGGTTCGGTAATTTTTTGTTTACGCTCTTTCTTTGTCATATCTTCCCAGTCTTTTTCAGGAACTATTGCATAACCTTTTTCTCTCGAGCTGAAATTACGATCACTTACATCACCGTCCCAAACAACTGTGTACCCGTTTTTTAAAGCATGGTCAACTATTTTTTCAAAATCTTTAAGAGGCACATTATAGTACTGCCTGTTAAAATCCCAGTTATCTGGAATTTCGGGAAGGCACTGTTTGTAGAACGGAAAATGAGTGTAAGATGTCAATTCAATGTAATTATCAGGATTAAACTGAAGAACTTTCTCAGCAAATGTTTTTGGTGTATAACTTTCATTTTTATAAGTGAAGGATTCAGGGACTTTCCCAAGATAGGCATCAAGAGTTGCTTCAAACGCATCCTTCCACCTTGGAGTAAGTTTTCCTCCCCTTCTTTTAATTACCGCATCAAGAATACCTTTTAAAACACTAAACATTTCTCCGTGATTGTGGCGTTTCTCTCCTATGTTCAAGCCTGTATATACATTATCAGGAACAATACCATAATGCTTAATCGAATTCATCACATCATGAGCTTGCCCTCCTTGTCCGAAATTAGCTTCACCATGCCGTTTTACAAACAAATCAGCTTTATGAGGATATGTATGTCTTACTGTGAACATTTCGGAAAGATCAAACTCACCCTTGCCCATTCTCAATAATTCCGATTCAACGTATGAAGTTGTTGAGAAGCACCAGCACGTACCTGTCCTGTACTGATTCTTAACAGGAGTATGGGGAAGCTCTGTATCAATTTTAAATTGATACGCTTCCTTTTTCTCCGTTTTCTTTTCCTTTTTATCCTGTGCAGAAACTGAAATAGATGAAAAAATGAAAAAGAAAAGAAGAACAAAGACATATAAAATTCTATTATTTCTCATTGTAATTCTCCCGGTATTACTGAATATTTAACTTTGTTTTTATATCATCCGGTAAAGCATTCTTATTTATCATTATTGCTATGTCATTGAGAAGCATGTAGGGTTTTGACATATAAAACATTCCCTTGTACTTCATATCTTTTCCCCAAGAATTTTTTGTAAAATAGAATGTAGCTCCGGTCTGGTCGTGAGCAAGGCCTACAATGTGCATGGCATGGTCATCTGTAGCTGTAAAATTATCAAAACATTCCTGCTTCATATCCTGAGTAATTGTTTTTTCGGGTACAGGTTCTGTAATTTTCTTTTCTCTCTCAGCTTTTGTCATATCTTCCCAGTCTTTTAAAGGCACAATAGCATATCCGTCTTTCGGTGCTTTAAAGAAATGGTTGCTTACATCTCCGCCCCATACAAAAGAGTAACCGTTCTTTAAAGCATAATCGGCAATCCTCGACAGATCATCAATAGTTACATTATAGACCTTGTTATGGCACCAGTTATCAGGCACTTCGAGATCAAATTTCTCATAAAAAGGATGATGTGTAAACGATGATATTTCAATATAATCATCAGGATTAAGCTGAAGATAATTTTTTAAAAATGTTTTAGGAGTGTAAAATTTTCCTTCATACGTAAACTTCTCCGGTACTTTGCCGAGATATGCATCAAGTACATCATCAAATGCTTCTTCCCACCTGGGAGTTAATTTTCTTCCCTTTTTGACAGCATTAAGCATTGCAGTAAGAACACGGGACATTTCCGAATGGTTGTGTTTTTTCTCTCCGATATTCATTCCACTGTATGCAGACTCAGGAACCATTCCGTATCTTCTCATCTGATTTATAACATCATGGCTGTAAGCGCCCTCTCCAAAAGTAGTATTGCCGTGCAGTCTTATATAGCTCTCGGCTTTCAAAGGATATGTTTTTCTTACTATGAACATCTCGGAAAGATCCATCTCTTTTTTGCCCATTCTGAGCAGCTCTGATTCAAGAAATGAAACAGTTGAAAAACACCAGCACGTGCCGGTTTTTGCCTGGCTTTTAACCGAAGTATACTCGACTTTATAATCATCAGTAAACTGATATACATCTTTTTTCTTTGATGAATCAGCCGGAGTTTTCTCCTGAGAAAAAACTGAAACAGCAAAAAACAGCATAAACAATAAAAAAACTTTTCGCATCTTCAACATAGTACTACCTCCTTCTTCTTTTCAAATTAGACGGAGAATTAAATGCAACTATATCCTCCAATGGTAAAAATTTTCTGTCTGCACTTCTCTTTTGAGTATCGGGATAACCTAAAGCCATGAGACTGTATACGTTAAATTTTCCAGGAAGTTTCAGTTCTCTTTGTGCTTTTTTCCTGTTAAACCAGCCTATCCAGCATGTACCAAGCCCTAACTCTGCAGCCTGAAGGGAAATATGTTCACCTGCTATACCCAAATCAAGCACATGGAAAGGTATTCTCTGCAGTTTCCCTCCAATAGTATGAGCAAGGATATTTGTCTCAGCAATAATAATGATAATAACAGGCGCGGAAAAAGCCCATTTTGTATGTTTGTATATTCCGCCTGTAACTTGTTTGAGGAAATCATCTTTTACTTCGGGATCATCTAAAACTAAAAAACGCCATGGCTGAATATTTTCAGCAGAAGGCGCAAGGCGTGCAGCTTCTATACAGCAGAGGATTTTTTCCCGTTCCACTTTTTTATCCGAATAGGCCCTGATACTTCTACGCTTCTTCACTGCGCTTATAATTTCACAATCTTTTATCATTTTTTATTAGCAATTCCACACAAATCTTCTATTTTCATTATCCCTTTTTCCCTGCAGAAATCATTGATTCCCTTAACAATGCTCAGGGAAGCCCTGGGATCAACAAAATTAAGAGTACCCACCTGAACCGCAGACGCTCCGGCCATTATGAATTCAACAGCATCTCGCCAATTCATAATCCCGCCAAGCCCTATTATTGGAATATTTACAACTTGTGCTACCTGATATACTTTTGCAACTGCTATTGGCTTGATAGCAGGCCCGGATAAACCTCCGGTTCCCCTTGCAATAAGAGGTTTTGCGGACTCGATATCAATTACCATTCCAACAAGTGTGTTAATAAGAGAGACTGCATCTGCGCCTGCCTCTTCAGCAGCTTCTGCAATTTGAGTAATATCAGTAACATTTGGAGTAAGCTTGACAATTATCGGTTTATCTGTTGTCTGTCTGACTCTTTTTGTAACTTCAAAAGTACCTTCAGCAGAAACACCAAGTGCAATACCGCCTCTGTCAACATTAGGGCATGAAACATTGACCTCAATTGCATCAACACGTTTATGGCCTTGTACAAGCTCTGCAACTTTGCCGTACTCTTCCACCGTGCTTCCGGCAATATTAACAACAACGGCAGAATCCAGGGTTTCCAGTGCAGGCAGTTTTTCCAAAAGGAATTTTGCCGAGCCTACATTTGCAAGTCCGATAGAATTTATCATGCCTGCAGGAGTCTCTGCAATACGCGGCACAGGATTGCCTTCCCGCGGCTCCAAAGTTATTGTTTTGGTAATTATTCCGCCGAGTTCGGAAGGATTCATAAATTCCGAATATTCAGTACCATATCCAAATGTTCCGGACGCTGTGAGTACAGGATTCTTCAGTTTTAATGATCCTATATTAACTGTAAGGTCAACCATCAAAATCTATATCCTCTAATTTAAATACGGGACCGTCTTTACATGCCATTTTATAACTCTTATTCTTCATCTGTACTGCACAGCCCATACATACACCTACTCCGCATGCCATTCTCTCTTCCATGGAAACATACCATTCAATACCTATTTTATCAGTCATAGACTGTACTTTTGCAAGCATTGGATTCGGCCCGCAGATAAATCCCCTAACTTTGATATTCGGGTCAGTATTGAGAATAAACCTTGCAATAAGGTCTGTAACAAACCCTTTATGGCCTATAGATCCATCATCTGTCGCGAATTTAACTTCAATATTTCTATCCCTTAAATAACCGGCATTCCATATTTCTTCTTTTGATTTCGCACCCCACAAAAATGTTGCTTTTTTCCCTGCTTTGGCAATTTCATCAGCGAGGAAAAAAAGAGGTGCAACACCCATTCCGCCTCCTGCAATAAGAGCATGATCAAAATCCTCTCTTATATCAAATCCTCTGCCAAGCGGCCCCATAACATCAAGTAGAACCCCTTCTTTTACATTAGCGAGAATCTCAGTGCCCCTGCCTATAACACGAAAAAGGACAGAGACTTCCTGCTTTCTTTTATCAACGTGATGAATTGAGAAAGGCCGCCTTAAAAGCGGGTCTATGGAATTACTAACTCTGATATGTACAAACTGTCCGCTCTTTGCGGATTCAGCTATTTCAGGAGCTCTAATATTCAGGATAAAAACATTACTGCATAATTTATTGTTTCCGGTTACAACGCAGGAAAATATATCCACAAATTGCCTCTTTATTCTATTTTTAATTCCTTAAGCCGGATGCGCAGAGTCAGCCATGAACCAACAGGCTTTCCCATAGCAACTGCAGGTTTGAATTCTGTTTTTCTTACAGCAGCACTTATCACAGCAAGTAATGTCGAATTTTCTTCCTTGCCCACAAGTTCAATCTTTTCAGGTTCTCCCTTGATATTAATAAATACCTGGGCTACAACGATCGTAGGTACTGACTTTTTAAGCACATCAGGAATTGAAATATTTTTATTTAAAGCTTTTATACCGCCGACAACGTAAGCATTTGTTTTTACTGATACTCCTGTACTGTCTGTAAAGGGAGTTTCTTTTCCAATATTCGGAGTTTGAGGAGGTAATTCTTTATATTTAATCTTTTTCTCAAGCGTTTGCATAGATTCATCTTTTTTCAGGGCAGGTTTCTCTTTGCTCTCAGGAATCTCCTTTTCTTTCTCCAATTTTTCTAATGTTTTATCTTTTATCAGCACAGATGCAGAATCTTTATGTACAGCAGCATTCTTAAAAATTTCAGCGTTATCTGTACTCTTTTCTGTTTTCTTTGCTTCTGCTTCAGCTTTCCTATTTGCCTTTTCAAGTTCTGCTTCTGCCTGTTTCTTTGCCTGATTCACAGCTTCTATCTTTGGTTTCACATTAATTGAATATGGTGAATCCGGATATCTAACAAGAAGTGTGTCATATATGGAAGTTGCCAGCCTTAGGGAATCCCACAATGTTTCGCATATCCAGCCCTGAATATAAAGAGCTTTTGCATCAAATTCAGTTCCGGGAAAACGCTTATGTACATCATCATAAATTTTAAAAGCTTCATAAGCATTGTTTTTTTCAAAAAGAATTTTTTCGGCCTTTTCAAACAAACTTTTAACAGAATCAATTTTTGTAGGAATTACATCCATACCCAGTTTTTTTCTTGCATAATTTGCAAAATCAGTAGCAGGATAATCTTCTATCAATTTTTGATAACAGGTATCAGCACTGGCAGAGTCATGGTAAATATCTGAATTTATATAACTTATCACATACAGAGCTTTCGGGGCATATTGACTTTTGGGAAATTTATTCAACAGCATTCTGAATCTATTTACTGCAGAATCATTTAAAGAAAATATTGTAAAATAAAGCTCTCCAAGCAGATAAATATTTTTATCCAGTTCCTCTTTTTTAAATGATGACAGCTCGGGATTTTCTGCAGGGCGCTTTGGTTTCTTTTTTGCCTGCTTCTTTCGCATCTCATCATCCCGCAGCAAAGCACTACTTTCATCTTCTGCAGCCGGAGGCCTCATTCCATTGCTGAGATCTTCTGAATTTATATTCCGGGAATCCAGTTCCTTTCCGTTTTTCAGTGTGGAATCTCTCTCTGCAATTGCTGCCAGGGAATCTGCCTCAAATTGAGTACTGTCTTTTTCAATAGAAACTCCTTCGCCTTTTTCGCCGGTAACTGCCATTTTAATAACCTGCCTTAAAGCCTGAAGACGCAGAATATCCCTCTTTTTGATTTCTGCAGAATCTGCATACGCCGAAGCCCTGAATTGGCTTTTTACCTGCCCGTAATTAAATGCCGCCTTATCATAATCCATCTTCTGCTTTTCAAGTATTTCTCCAAGGCGGTAATATGCTTCCGCTGCTTCCTTCTTCTTTTTAAATTCCTGAGTTATGTCTTCCAATGCGATAACAGCACCGTCAACATCCCCTTTTAATGCAAGACAGTCTGCAATTTCAAGATTCAATCGCCCTGCATGCTTTTTATTGAAATCGTTCAACAGAAGGCGTTCAAATATTTTTATTGCACTGTTATAATCCCCGATCTTCTTTTTAAGCACTCCGATGTTAAATCGTGCCTGAAATCTTACTTCACGGGTTTGCCCTGTTTTCAGTGATTTTTCACAATACTTAATTGCATTTTCAAACTCGCCGAGCGAATCAAAACAAGCTGAAATTGTAAAATAATAATCGGATTCTGCCTCTTTTTCTCCGGATTTAAGGGCATTTTTGTATTCATCAATTGCCTGCTTAAAGCGCCCCGTGTGCAAATAAAGTTCACCGAGAGAGCTGTGAACACTGCTTCTAAGCCGCTTTGGTATTGTACTGTACTTTAGATTATTAAGCGATGTTTCAGCTTCATTGTATTTTTCTTCGGCAATTGCAATCTTACCAAGCCACAGGTTTGCATCAAAAGAAAGCTTGCTGTCAGGGAAATGCTCCTTAAGTTTTAAGAGCCTCTCTTTAGCTTTATAAAACTGCTTTAGATAAAAATGGGATTCACCCATAATAAGCAGTGCATCATCAACGTATTTACTTTTCGGGTATAGAGTAATAAGCTTTTCCGACTTTTCAATTGCCTTTTTGTAACTGGCTCTTTCTTCCGATGAAAGTTTATCGCTTATATTCTTTTTTGTTGCACGGGTACCTTTGCCGAAATAGTATTTAGCATTATAAAAAGTATTAAAATATGCACATGAAAAAATAACAGGAATAAAAAGCAGAAGGAGTAAATAAATTTTCTTCATTGATAATTCCTTAAATATTAGTGATGTTTAAGTTACAATAAAATTAAATCTTTGTCAAGAATAAAATCCGGCCTACACCAGGCATACACTTAACCCTGTTTCCAATCCAGAGGTTTTCCTGACACAGAGGAAAAATATTAAATGCAATTTCCAGAATTTTTCGGTGAGTGCAGGAATAAAAATCCTGCATATTATTCTTGAATTTAGAAATATTATTAATTATCTTTACTGAACTAATCCTTATTAATCCAAAGACGAGTTTAACTTATGGTACCTATTATCCTATTCCTTTCATGGAGCCTTTTTGTACTTTTAATCTCAATGTCTCTTGCATTTATCATTACTTCCATTCATGAAAAACGATTCAGGCCGGTTTTTAAAATCCTTGCAATTCTGCCGGGAATATTCTTTTACGGCCTTTTGTTGTACATATCGTTCCCTTATAAATACATTATTCTTGAAATTATTTTAATTTTTACATTTGCCGGATCCCTTATTTTCTTTTTTATACCAGTGGGAAGACGAAACAATATAAAAATTGTCGGCAGCCAGGAAAAAGTTGATGAAAGAGATGCACTTTTTCATAGATTTTACAGGATTAAACCCGGGATGGAAGAATTCGATAAGTACTACAAAATGCACCCTGAAAATAAAGAGATTGACAATGAAGTAAGGGAACTTCCCAACCTTAATGAACCCGGATCAATTTCTTACAATAAGATGACATCTCCTTTTCAACAGGCTGCTTTTGACATATTGGATACATTTAACAAACAAGTGGACTTCTGGCCTCCTGTTAAAACTGACATTAAAGTTGCTGCATCCGCAAAAGAGTTTACAAAAAGAATCAAGGGTTTTGCCCGGTATCTCGGAGCAGACCTTGTAGGAATAACACCTCTAAATCAGGCCTATGTTTACAGCAACATCGGAAGATCTCCGGGAGAATGGGGTGAAGAAATAACATTAAACCATCCTAATGCAATTGCAATTGCAGTAAAGATGGATTTTGATATGATGAGATTTGCTCCTCATCACATTGTAACAACTGAAACTGCTTTCAAGTATTTTGAGGCGGCAAAAATTTCGGCAATAGTAGCGAGATACATTCAACTTCTCGGTTACAGTGCAAGAGCAAACCTTGATGGGAACTACCGCGTCATGTGCCCTCCCATTGCTGCAGATGCAGGGCTTGGAGAACTGGGACGGCTCGGTCTTCTTATAACTCCCAAATTCGGCCCTCGCGTAAGAATTGCCGTAGTAACAACAGATATGCCTCTGGAATTTGATAAACCGATCTCTTTTGGTGTTCAGGATTTCTGTACTTTTTGTAAAAAATGTGCGGTTAATTGTCCGTCCGGTTCTATTGATAAAGGGGATAAGAAAGTTTACCGCGGAGTTGAAAAATGGCAATCCAATCAGATTACATGCTACAAATTCTGGAGAATGCAGGGTTCTGACTGCTCTATATGTGTTAATGTCTGCCCATTTTCGCATCCTTCAACATTTCTGCATAATATTATACGATGGGGTATAAAGCGCAACTGGTTTTTCAGAAGATTTGCACTTATTGCTGATGACTTCTTCTACGGAAGGCGTCCTGTTAATCAGGCACCGTTCCCATCCTGGCATAAGCCTGCATAATATCTTTAAAGGATGTAATATGTACGGTAAAAGAATTAATATCAAAATTCGCAAATGCACATCTGAAGACTATAATATTATCATAGACATCTGGGAAAAAGCCGGGCTTAAATTCAAGCCTCTCGGAAGAGACAGCAGGGAGAAGATGGCTGCTGAAATGGAAAGAGGAGTCGGCACTTTTTTTATCGGTGAAATTGACGATAAACCTGCAGGCTGCATTCTTGCCACACACGACGGCAGAAAAGGATGGATCAACCGCGTTGCTGTTGACCCTGAATACAGACGGCTCGGCATAGCTACAGCTCTTATCCGCCATGCAGAAAAACACCTCGAAAACCTTGGTATGGAGATAATTACATGCCTGATAGAGGATTGGAATAAATCCTCGATGGAACTATTTTTGTCTCTCGGGTATGTTAAGCATGACGATATAATCTATTTCAGTAAACGTAAAAACGATGATGTATAAAAGAATGAATCAGATTCTATTTTTTCCAAAAAAATACTATTTTAAAATATAGGCTGTTCTAAACTAACTTGCATTATTCACAAATTTAAGAGGGAAAAAGAAAAATGTGGATTCCCCCCGATTTCATCAGGGAAATACACACTATTAACGGACAATACGTGCTTTCATGGCCACGATTTTTAGATCGTGGCTTAAAAAATTCTAAAATCTTTGGGCTTTAGCCCCAAATTTAATGTTATTTTATTGGGCTGAAGCTCGTGGCAATAAAAACTCTCAATTGCCGAATATACACTAATGTCTCCCCTATGAGGTTCTGTATTTAGGGTTTCCTTAAAAAATAAAATTCAGTATTAAAAGGCAATTTGTGGATAAAAAAACCAACCTTTTTTGAAATTTATCAACCTTGCAAAAAAAGAAAAAAGAGAACGGATACGCTCCCAACGCGCAAGGTTCATTACAAACAGCACTGCTACTATCCAACTTTCACTTGTGCTCATTGTCTTTGCCTTTACAAGGCCAAGATCATACTTCCTTTTGCCTTAGATTACGTCTATTATCCGTTCTGTGTGTTCTCTAACGTCATTTAATAGATCAATGTCAGTAGGAAATTGGATATCCTGAGGCGCTACTGATGCATCTATTATCAAAATTCCTTTTTTATCCGGCTTCCCTGAAG
>JAGGVB010000205.1 GCA_021158245.1 bacterium
ATCAACTGACTATCAGGGAAGAAAAAATAAATAACAAGATAAAACTTCTCTCAGGCAGGCTGGTCAGGGACAGAGGGATACTTTCAGCACTTCTGCAGAACAGAATAGATTTACTTATGAAAAAAACGGAAGAAGCAGCCCCTCAAAACAAAGCAAAAATTACAAAGCAGATATCTTCTCTGCTTGCAGAAAAACATGCTCTGAACTCGGCATATCTTAAAGCAAACCTCCCAAAACTTCGAGCAATAATAATATCTCCGCGCCCGTGGGATTCGCCTGCCAGCCTCAGGCTTAAAAAAAACATGCTTCTTGACAGATCGGACAAACTAAAAAATCAGGCAGAAGATATTAAAAGATTAATCCGGGAGTTTGAAAATGAACGGAAAGTAAGAGAGCGCATATCCGAACTGAATAAAGACCTTGCACTCTTTGATGAGAATGAGGAACGTATATTAACAGGGTCAGGAAAAATAGGCCTGGAAACAAGCTCTTTGGATTCCTACGGAGACAATATTAAGTCCCGTGATGCTTCTGCTGTAAAAATTAACGAGGATTCCCCCCTGCCTTTCAGCTCAATTCCGTCATCGCCGGTTGCACTTAAAACATTTATCAGAGAAATGAAATTATATGTAAAGCGCATATCTGCAATATCTGACAGTTTGAAACACAGCGCTGATAAGTTTGAAAAACTTGCCGGGATTCGGGAAACAGATGAATAGCAGCAAGTTTATAAAATATATACGTAAATCCGTTTTCCCGATATTTTTTTCCCTGCTTTTTTCAGAACAAAACAGTTTTTGTCAAAGCCGCAGTATTAAGCATCTTGAATTTTTCTCAGGCACTGATACAAATGTTTCACGAGATACTACAGGACACAGCGCAGACAATTTTAATCAACTCTTTTTCCATTACAGTTTTTCATCTGCTCCCTCTAATCGCTTAAATATAATTTTTAATGTGAGCAGCGGCATAAAGCTGCTAAATAAATTTTCCAGCGAAAACCGGGCTGCACTCATGTGCAGCGGTTCAATTAACCTGCATCTGAATAATAACATTGTATTCGGCCTGAAAAGCAGCATAAGGGCAAAATACTATTTTAACTCCATTAATTATAATACATTGGAAGCATCTCCCGTTCTCTACATTACTCCATATGCCGGTATGTTAATTACTGTAAAAAGTTCTCTGATTAAATTCAGCATGCCTAATGATATAAATTTTGAATATTCAGGAATTAACACAAGTGCTTCATTCAGATACAAATTTTCCTCAAAAATTTCTTATGCACTTGAATTTTCTACTTGTTATAGAAATTTTAATCGCCCTGCTTACGGTTATAAGGAATCAGACATAGGAACATTGGCAGAAAAATCGTACAACCAGCACGACAGAACAAATACTGCTGCAGTAAGCCTTCGCTTTTATTCCTGGGCACTTGTTGATTTAAGAGCAACTGTTGACTTAAATAAATCCGACAGTTTTGGCTACTCGTTTTACAGGCCGCAAATCTCAATCACATCAGCCAGGGTAATCACAGATAATCTGACAATTACATTAAAAGGCGTAATCAGAAAAAAGAATTACACTGACTCCATATCTTCGCTGTTTCAGATACGCCCTGAAACAGAGGAAGAAGAGAACAGTTTTGTTGTACTTGATATATGCCGTGATATTGGGGAATCAAAAAGTATCAGAATGCGGTTAGGCTCATATATAAATGAGTCCCCTTTCCGCGAAAGATACTACAGAAAGACCGTTATTTCCGTGGGATTCTCCTTCCGTTTTTAATTAATCGGGGCTCAGTTTTCTGAGGATTCATCAGTTTTTCGAGGAAAAATCTGTATATTTTATTTATTCAAGCAGCACTTAAAGTAAAATAGCCGGGGAAAATTAACTTTTTTTTCTGGCACAATCCTTGTTTAATAAAAAAACATCTGACAAATAAATGATACAATTATTAGTTATACGGAGGAAGCAATGAAAGCTCTAAAAACAGCATCTCTTTTACTGCTGATTGCATGGTCATCTTTAAGCGCACAATATTTTGGTGAAACAGTACTTGAGAAGAGTTTTGAACAGACAGATTTCTTTTTTAAACCTGCTTATGTCAATCCATACGGTATTGGTAATTTCGGCTCATCTCTTCTCGGCCTTGTTGACAACCCCCTTCTCAATCTTCAGATTAATCCTGCATTCATTGCACAGGACTCTTTATTAGACATGTACGGATACATTAATTTCAGAAATTCAGAAGAGAAAAGAGGCTATTCAGCCATACCTATGCTTTGCTATACCAGATCCTACATCCCGTATCCATGGTACTATTCGGAATCCAGGAGAAAGACAGAACCCATAATTTCAGCAGCTTTTTTCACACAGCCGTTTTCTATTAAGGGCAAGCCTGTCCGCCTTGGAATTACCTATCAGGCCATATTCATTGATGAAGACTTTTACGAAATCCCCCAGGACGTTTACAGATCTGCCGTAGGTTTGGATTATTCCGGAAACAAATCCATTGAATCCGATTACAATGTAACAGACAGGTACAAAGGTGCCGACAACATGCATCAGGAAGGGCATTTCGTAACTCTGTTTACAGGACTTAACTTAAATAAATTTATGGATGCAGGTATAAGGGCTTCCGGCGTTTTTTATACCAGAAACGGAAAATATGAAAATACATATCAGTGGGATAACGGAATGTCATCTGATAATATATCCCGCAGCAGCTATATCAGCAGCAGGAATCAGGATTACAGCCATTATGACATATCTTCCGGAATTATTACAAAGTTTTCTCCTAAAGTTTCAGCCGGAATAACAGGCGGCTATCTCTGGGGCAATGTTGATCAGGCAAAAAATTGGGGCAGCAGCAGCACCTATCAGCATGGAGTAATTGATCAGGGCACATCCTGGAGCTATTACTACAGAAACGGAACAAGTGATGAATCATGGACCCATAAAGGGAAGACTTATTATGGAGGCATCAATCTTAAATTTCTTCTTGGTACTTCTCAAACCCTTACGCTGTTTTACAGAACTGAAAAACAGGGCGTAGATATTGATCTTAAAGGTGATATAAGCGACACATCTTACAGCAACTATCACAATGAAAATGAAAACTGGAAATATTCAAGTGAGCACATAAGCCACCTTTATGACAACAGAACAGGAAATGGCGACTGGTGCAGCTGGTCTCATCACCTCGGAGCAGGGCTCATATGGCCTGTGGATAAAAGAACAAAGGTCAGCCTCGGTATGCAATACAGGACTTCAAAACGTACGGTTTCCACACTTGAAGATGTTTATGCTGACAGAGGCAGACAGGGATACCGGACATCAACATCGTCAGAAAATGAATGGATATCAACTGTAGCAGAAAAAAAGATGCTTGATTGGCAATTTATATCAAAAGTGTCTTCAATTCAAATTCCTGTTTTTGTTACCTGCAGGATTTCAAAAAATCTTAAGCTGCTTACAGGGCTGACAAGAACTTTTACCAGCAGCAGAACAAGTGATATCACAACTGCATATTTTGATTATAGAACAACAAATGAGAGCGGAAAGATTGAAAATAAAGAAAAATTCGGAGAGCGGTACACTGAACCGGAAGACATTAGAAACAATGTATCTACAACACTGCTTTTCGGAGCTACTATTACACCTAGCAGGCTTTTTGACATACAGGTGCTTATGGTTCCTAACTTTTACCAGTCATACTACTCCACAAGCATTAAAGAACTGCAGTGGTGGATAGACTTTAATTTTTATCCGGAAAGGAGGAAATAGTATGAAAAAAGCAGCCCTGATTATTACATTTTTACCCGTTTTTTTACTTTTCAGCTGCGACCGGGTCTTTTCTCCCTTTCAATCTCCAACAACAAGACCATTTACACAAATGGAGAAAAAAATTGCAGAATCAACTGCTGATTTCAGCATGAAAATATTCAGCGGGATTACATCCGTTCCGTCTGATTCAAACATTTTCATCTCGCCCATAAGCATTTCCTATGCACTTGCCATGGCAGCGAACGGCGCAGAAGGAACAACCCGGGAGGAGATACTTAATACTCTCGGTTTTGGAAACATGGCAATTGATGACGTGAACAAATCCTTCCATTCTCTGATGTCTCTTCTTGTAAACACGGACCCTGATGTTATTTTAACTATTGCAAATTCTATCTGGTACAAAAAAGGCTTCCCTGTAGAACAATCTTTTCTTAAAATAAATAAAAGTTATTACAGCGCAGAAGTAAATGAGCTGGATTTCTCTTCGCCTGATGCAGTGAAAACAATTAATACATGGGTTTATGACAACACGAACGGGAAGATAGAAAAAATTTTGGACAGCATTGACCCTGCGAGTGTTATGTTTTTGTTAAATGCAATATACTTTAAAGGTATGTGGCAGTATAAATTTGATGAAAATTTTACAATTGAGGATGTATTTACCACTTCTTCGGGAGATACTGTTCATTGTAAAATGATGACAATTACTGAGAATCTCCCCTGTTTTGAAACAGACACTTTCGAAGCGGTTGATATTCCATACGGGAGCGGAAACTTTGCTATGGCAGTGCTGGTGCCCAAATCAGGCAATACTGCTGAAAACATAATTAAATCTATGAATAAATCCTCGTGGGATATGTGGCAGCAGAAATTCAAGGTTTCTAAACAAACGATTACTCTGCAAATGCCGAAATTTGAAACACGGTACAAAATTAAGTTAAATGATGTTCTGAAAAATCTCGGCATAAAAAAGGCATTCTCCCCCTCAGATGCAGATTTCTCCGGTATCTGCAAATCTTATGATTTGTACATTGATGAAATACTTCACAAATCATTTATAAAAATTGACGAAAAAGGCACTGAAGCTGCTGCTGTTACGATTATTGATTATAAAATGGGTATCAGTAACAGCACAGACAATGTTAAATTTATTAAAGTTGACCGCCCCTTTATTTTTATTATCCATGAAAAAACAAACGGAACAATCCTGTTTGAAGGGAAAATAAATAATCCTGTAATATAAAGAGGATAATACCCCCTTATAGTTCACTCTTCTATCACAAAGCTCCGGTAATCATTAACCGGGGCTTTCTCTTATTGTAAGAGTAGGTTATTTAAAATACATATAAGAACTATATTTTTATCAATTTTATTGTATTGTTGTAGGGAACGGTCGTGACCGTTCCTTCCTTTGTTTGTTAATTTTGATTTCTGTATTCTTTTTGTAATGTACAGTTCTTTGTTTTTAGTTCTGATTTATTGATTTTGTTAAGATAATAAGCAGACACTTTTTTTAGAAAAAAGTGCCCAAAAAATCCCGGCTGCTGAAAATTTCCTGAAATGCTCCCGGCGTTCACTAAAAGTTCGGAACTCTCCCGGCTTTACTATTATATTTTTTAATTGAATAGCCGGGGTCAGACGTTTGTGTAAATTCTTTTCTGTAAAATTGGTTCAAGGATTTTCTTATATTAAAAGTGGTAACAAAATTAAATAAGGAGAAAACCCATGAACCAGAAACAAGATAATTTATTTGGATCAATAATGGAA
>JAGGVB010000206.1 GCA_021158245.1 bacterium
ATTTGTGCAGGGACATAAGTCTGCTTAATTCAAAACTGGAGGTAAATATGAAGACAAGAGTTGTTGCAGTAATTATGGTGCTGGCTTTGGTGCAGATTGCATTTGCAGGCGGAATTCTCACCAACACGAATCAAAGCGTACAATTTGTGCGTATGCTGTCACGAAATGCATCTACGCAAATTGATGCTGTATATTTTAATCCTGCTGGAATGACGCAACTGCCGGACGGATTTTTCTTTGCAATTCACAGCCAGACCATTATTAAGGAAAAAATTATCACAAGCACTTTTCCTGCATTGAACTCAAGTAAATATCAGGGAGATACATTTGTGCCTGTATTCCCTGACTTCTATGCTGTGTATAAAAAGGATAAATTTGCAGCAGCGTTTAACTTCTCGCCAATTGCAGGCGGCGGTACAGCTGATTTTAAGAAAGGTATTCCCGATCTTGAGCAGCCTTTTTCCCTGATCCCTATGGGCGTCTCAGCTCAAGGAATCCCAACCACTGCTTATTCTGCTGACTTAGCATTTAAAGGTTCTTCTATCTATTATGGTTTTCAGGTAAATGCATCTTATGCTGTAACCGAGAAAGTATCTCTCAGTTTGGGCGGACGCTATAATATAGCAAAAAATGTGTACACGGGATCTTTAAAAAATATCATGATCAATCCGAACATGCCTGCATTGGGACTTGACGGCAGTATGATTCCTGCTTCTGCTTTCTTCACTGCAATCGGTGATCCTATCTCTGCTGCAGCTCTGGGTGATCAGGAAGTAGATGCTGAGCAGACAGGTACAGGTATTACACCTATCGTGGGATTGAATATTAAACTCAACAGCAAGGTCAACATAGGATTGAAATATGAGCTGGCAACAAAAATGGAATTAACAAATAAAACTACAAAAGATCTGATTGCTTCTCCTCAATTCCCTGACGGTGAGAAAAAAAAATATGATATTCCTGCAATTCTTGCAGGCGGCATATCTTTTCAGGTCTCAGAACCTCTCGTGATATCAGTCGGCGGTAACTACTATTTTGACAAAGACGCGGACTGGGCAGGCCATGAAAAATTGGTTGATTCCAATACCTGGGAGTACCAGATTGGCGCGGAGTATGCTGTTAATGATAAGTTTACAGTAAGCGCAGGTTTCCAGCATACAGAGAGCGGCGTTTCTGCAGCATATCAAAGCGGGTTAAGCTACGACCTCAGCGCAGATGCTATTGGTGCAGGCGCACGTGTATGTTTCAATGAAAATTTAGCGCTTGAATTGGGCGGCCTCTACACTATATACAAACCCATGGATGTCAATGCTTCCACAATGAACATTCCGTATAAAGTGACTTATGATGAGACTACATGGTTGGTAGCTGTAGGGCTGGAGTATGCAATAACCAAATAGTTCTGAATAGAAATACATTTTAAAAGCCGTGTGATTATAATTAATCACACGGCTTTTTTAAAATCTTTACTAAAAATCTCTACCTGACCAATCCTCACATAGGGATGCACAATAAAACATCCGAACCGGACATACTTTTTTTCATCCCCTCGCAAGGTGCGGGGAAAAAAGGATAAAACATATAGCCTGTTTACTATCCACTAATAATTTTTCTGATTTCATGGTTCGACTTAGTTTATCCTGAGCCTGACGAAGGGCTCACCATAAAGTAAAATATGGTATCCCTGTTTACTATTCACTAATTTGTCTTTCCCGCATGTTTTTAGCGGGAAACCAAAAAAATTCCTCGCAACGCACGCAGAGAGCGCCAAGAAAAAAGACAAATAAAAAAATATACAAATAATTTTTCAAAAATCCATTTCTCCTCTTGACATTCCTTTTTTTTATGCATATTTTACAAAAAACAGAAACAGGGAGTTTTAATCCGTGCACCATCAATTTAAAAATAACCTTTACAAATATTTTAGGCCTTATTTTTATTCATGGTTTTATTACCATAGGAGCATGGGGCGGATTACATAATCCGACAAAACTATAAACAGAAATTCAACCCATGCTGATAGAAAAAGTATGGGTTTTTTAATTTGGGAAGAGGCGGATATGGATGACGAATTACAAAAACAACGCAATAAAATTGACAAAATCGACGAAGAGTTAATAAATCTGCTTTTATCAAGGATCAAACTGGCAGACCGGATAGGCAGTATAAAAAAGCAATTCGGCATCCCTGTAACAGATCCTGAAAGGGAAAAATACGTTTTATCAAAAACCCATGGAGTTAACCTTGAATACCGTCAACAAGTTCAAAGAATTTTCAGACAAATCATCAGAGAATGCTCTCTCGTCCAGGAAAACAGCAGGGAAGGGAGATAATAATATGATAATTGTAATGAGAAATAACTCCTCTGCATCACAAATTGAAAAAGTTACACAGAAAATCACTGATGCAGGCCTTGAATACGTACCAATTACAGGCTCCAGCAGAATTGTTCTTGGTGTTGTGGGCAACACAAGAGGAATAGACCCCAGAACTTTTGAACTTGAAGAGGGAGTTCTGGAAGTTATCAGGGTAGCGGAACCTTATAAACTGGCAAGCCGCTCTTTTCATCCTGATAATACCATTATTAAAATTAAAGATATTGTTATAGGCGGAGACGAAGTTGTAATAATGGCAGGGCCGTGTGCAGTTGAAACTGAAGAGCAGCTTGATATTATTGCTGCCGCTGTAAAAAAAGCAGGAGCAAAAATTTTAAGAGGCGGAGCATTCAAACCGCGTACATCCCCCTACAGTTTCCAGGGGCTCGGAGAACAGGGCCTTAAATACCTGAAAGAAGCTGCTGAAAAACACAACATGCTTACAGTTTCCGAAGTAATGGACACAGGGTCTGTTGACATGATCGCAGAATACATTGATATTCTGCAGATAGGCGCACGAAATATGCAGAATTTTTCTCTTTTAAAAGAAGTCGGAAAGTGCAAAAAACCAATCTTTTTAAAAAGAGGTATGTCTGCAACTATTGAAGAACTGCTTATGGCTGCAGAATACATTATGTCTAAAGGCAACAGCAACATAATCCTGTGCGAAAGAGGCATCAGGACTTTTGAAAAATATACCCGGAACACAATGGATATATCAGCAATACCTGTTGTAAAAAAGAGAAGCCACCTCCC
>JAGGVB010000207.1 GCA_021158245.1 bacterium
AAGGTGCAGAAAATTGAACCGCATTGCACCGAACCACCCTTTTCTCTTTTCAGTCATCATGGGAAGCAGCATCTGCTTGTTTACAGGAATCCCATAAAGTGCATCCCTGAACTTGGAGTCATCCCCGCCGAGAGATTCGTAATACTCCATCAATTCGCCAAGCGAGGTATTTCTGAGAATCTCATAAAATGGGCCGAAATAATTAGAGATAAACTCTCTGCCGAGAATTCTTCTCTCAAAAATAAATTGAAAATCCAGAATACTTTCCATGTGATTCAAGTCTGCTTTAAAACCATAAGACTGCCCGCTGCCGTAATCTGTAATCTGTGCATGATCAAAGTACGTAATCAAGTTAAAAAACTTTGATTTAATTAAAGGCAATTCAACATCCAGGCCCCACTCCGACACTTTATCGTCACTTGCTTTCCATGAATCAGGATCAAGGTCAGTTACATAAGACGCCCCGAATCCGAGATTCTTAAAAAGAAAGAGATTTGATTTATACATAGGACGCAGGTACATCCTGCCTCCTGCAACTTCAAACCTGCCCAGATTGTTTGTAAATGTTTCAAAACCGAAGACACCCAAATCCAAATCAAAGGCCATACCGAGTTTACGTCTGTCATAATTTATCTGGTTGTTGTAATAACTCATTATAAGGCCGTGGCCCAAAGTGTAGCCGTCAATCGCTCCGACTCTTGCATAAAAGGGATCTCCCTTGTATCCATACCGCAGATATCTTATTATTCTCGCGTAATCATATCCTGAATCCCAGTCCTGCGACCTTATCTTTCCTGTGTTTACATTATAGAGAAGGTTCAACCCGAGGCCGATACCAAACTTTCCGATTGATATGTCAGGCTGAAAGCTGATTTGATAATAAGCCTGATTATCAATCCACGTTATTCCTATTCCTCCGTCAAGTTCATTTTTTTCTCCTGTGGGATAGTAACCGGACCATTGAGAAAAACCTGCTCCGCAAAACAGGAACACAATCACAGCTGCAAATACAGCTTTTTTCATTTTTCCCTCCCTTAATTAAAGCTCTTTTTGGAATTCTTTTAACATTCGTACAACATCTTCAGGTTCAGTGAGTTTAAATACTTCTCCCCGCAGCCTCGAACTGTTTCTCATTCCTCTCACATACCACGCAATATGCTTTCGCATCTCTTTTACAGCGCTATGTTCATCTTCAGTTTTTCTTGTAATATTAAAATGTTTTATGCATACATCTATTTTTTCAGTGTTTGACGGCTCAGGCAGCTTTTCACCGGTTGACAGATAATGGTCAATTTGGCGGAAAATCCACGGCCTGCCGAGAGCACTTCTTCCTACCATTACAAAATCACATCCGGTACTTTTAATCATTTCTTCAGCGTCTTCAGGGCTGTTTATATCACCGTTACCTATTACAGGCACAGAAACAGCTTCTTTAACTTCTTTGATCACTGACCAGTCCGCTTGTCCGGAAAATCCGGCACTTCTCGTTCTGGGGTGAACAGTAATTGCCTTTACCCCGGCCTTTTCCAGAAGTTCCGCTGCTCTCGGCGCTACAATGGAATCTACATCCCATCCGCTTCTGATTTTTGCCGTTACTGTTATTGATACCGAATCTACAACACTTTTTGCTATTTCATACAGCAAATCAAGATCTTTTAAAAGAGCTGCACCCGCCCCTCTTTTAACCACCTTTTTTACCGGGCAGCCGAAATTTACATCAATCAGGTCAGGTTTAAACTTTTCTACAATGGAAGCTGCCTGGTCCATAACAGAGGGGTCGCTCCCGAAAATCTGAAGCCCTAAGGGCCTCTCTTCCGGTAAAATATTACAGAGTTTCTTTGTACCAGGGCTGTCATGCACCAGACCGTCACTGCTGATCAGTTCTGAAAACATGAGCCCGACACCCTCTTGTTTGACTATTAGCCTGAACGGCCTGTCTGCCGCTCCTGCAAGAGGTGCAAGAATTGATCTTGTTTTCAGCTCAAGATAACCGATATTCATTAATTTTAATCTACAATAATAATTAATTTCTTGCAAGCTTTTTTATTATACAACCGGCACCTCCAGAAAATTTAAGGAACTTGTATTTAATGTTTTTTCCTGAAAATTTAATTAAAAATTATTACAAACCATGTCCAAATGTAATGACAGCCTTTTATCTTCTTCATTTAATATTTCGCCACAACAGATCTCCGGGGGAGTCTTTCCCGCATGTTTTTAGCGGGAAACCAGGGGTTTCGGGGGGTTGTATTTACCACTCCCCACCCCACCTCTGGATGCCCCCCGATTTCACCGGGAGTGCATGACAGGATTGAATTTTCTTTGCCGGCATCTGAAAATTTCCGTTAATTTATCTTTAATTCGTATAATTAGTGGATGGATTCGTGGATAATGACAACCTATTTCATGACAAAAGAATTGACAGTGTCCTGACTGTCGGGGAATTTTATGAATTAAGCAGCGGCGCTGAAATAATTTTACATAATTAAATTGATTTATTGGCCTATAATTGTTTAATTATAGCTTATCATTGTCAGGCCACTGCATAGGACTGTGTCCGGCTACTGCCGGACGTGTCAGGCCACTGCCTGATCAGCAAAACTTTTTTCATTACAGCAAAAAATCAGAGCGGATAATGAATCTTATTAAAATCAGACAGGGGCTTGATCTCCCCATTGCAGGAAAACCTGATCAGGGGGAGATCAGGGATCTTACGGAAACTTCAAGAACAGCGCTGCTGGGAAGTGATTTTACAGGCATAAGCCCAAAAATAGTTGTAAAACAAGGGGAAAAGGTTAAAAAAGGCCAGGTTCTGTTTTTTGACAGGAAAAAACCCTCTGTTAAATTTACATCCTTCGGATCAGGCACTGTTACGGAAATAAACCGCGGACAAAAAAGAAAGCTCGTTTCTGTTGTTGTTGAACTTGATTCAGGCAATGATGAGATTAAATTCCCTTTTTATAAACGGGAAAAACTCGGGGAACTCAATGCATCGGAAATAAAAGACATTCTTACACAATCGGGATTATGGACTGCAATACGGCAGAGACCTTTCGGCAAAATTGCAGACCCTGAAATATTTCCTCATTCAATTTTTATTTATGCAACAGATACAAATCCTCTCGCTCCTGATACGGACATTACAATTAAAGGCCGTGAAGAAGAATTTCTTGCAGGCATTGAAATCTTATCCCGACTTACTAATGGCACTCTGTTTTTGTGCAAAAAACAGAACAGCATAGTGCCTGAGCCCGATTATAAGCGCGTTCAGGTTCACTTTTTCTCAGGCCCGCATCCTGCAGGCAACCCCGGTACTCACATCTATTTTCTTGATCCTGTTACTAAATCTAAAAAAGTGTGGTACATAAACGCACAGAGTACTGCAGACATTGGCCGGCTCTTTTTAACAGGCAGTCTGCCGGAATTTAAAATTATTTCCATTGCAGGGCCGGAAGTAAAAAATCCCGGGATTTTCCGCGTAAGAAAAGGCTCACACATAAGCGGACTTTTAAAGGATAATCTGTCGGGAAATAAATTACGCATTATTTCCGGATCAGTGTTTAACGGGCATACTGCTGAAAAAGAAGCCGGTTATCTCGGCATGTTTCACAATCAGATTACTGTTATATCCGACGATGTAAAAAGGCCCTTTCTCGGGTGGCTCAGGCCGGGGTTTGATGTTTATTCTGTTCTGAACGTTACTGCATCTAAAATTCTGCCGAACAAAAAGTTCCGGTTCAATACTGCTCTTAACGGCGGAATAAGGGCTGTTTTTCCTGTTAAAAGCTTTGAAAAAGTAAATGTTTTCAGAACCGAACCGGTTTATCTTCTGCGAGCTCTTGCTGTGGGAGATATTGACGATTCAATAAATCTGGGTTGTCTTCATTTTACGGAAGAGGATATTGCGCTTCTGTCATTTGTATGCCCCGCAAAGATTGACCACGGTAAGAATTTAAGAAACGTATTAACTGAAATTGAGAAGGAAGGACTGTGAATTTTTTACGTTCCATTCTGAAAAAAAATGAAAAAGATTTTCAGCCGGGAGGAAAACTCCGGCGCCTTTTTCCTCTTTACGAGGCGCTGGACTCTTTTCTTTTTTCCACTGATGAAAGAACCCGGAGCGCTCCTCATGTAAGGGATTTTCTCGATTTTAAGAGAATGATGATAATGGTGGTTGTTGCAATGGTTCCGGCTGTAATTATGGCAT
>JAGGVB010000208.1 GCA_021158245.1 bacterium
GTTTTTTTCATAAGTAAATCTATTCTGTTCTGCAGAAGTGCTGAAAGTATCCCTCTGTCCCTGACCAGCCTGCCTGAGAGAAGTTTTATCTTGTTATTTATTTTTTCTTCCCTGATAGTCAGTTGATGAGATTTACGCAGCAGTTTTTCGAGCTGGCTGTGTTCTTTTCTCCCTGGCTCTCTGCTTGTCAGTGATTTTATTTTTATAGACAGCAGGTCCGCACTGTCAGAGAGAATATTTTTTACACCTGAAAGAGAATCTATTTGTGTGCTTATGGATTTGATTTTAATACGTTCGGTATTTAAATCAACTGCCTGAGCTCTGCATAAGTTGTTAAAAAACAGAGTAATCAGTATCAGATATATTTTTAATAAGGATTTTTTCATACACGGCCTTAATTTAAGGGTATTTTATATTTTTCCATTTTGTAATAAAGAGTGCTTTCTTTGATTCTAAGAAGTTTTGCAGCTTTTGCTTTTACTCCTCTGCACTGTTTCAGCGCTCTTTTTATCATATCTTTTTCAACTCCGGATATGGTTTCTTCAAGATTAAATCCGTAATCCATGTCAGAGGTGTCTTTAACTTTCGATGAAATAAAGGAGAGGTCATCAGCAGTAATCCGGTTGTGTTCACAAAGTACAAGAGCTCTTTCAATGATATTCTGCAGCTCCCTCACATTTCCCGGCCAGTTGTAATTTACAAGAAGGCCGACTGCATCTTCTGTGATTGTAATGCCAGGGTTACCAGTCTCTTTCCCGATTTTATCAATAAAATGGCCGGCCAAAACAGGGATGTCTTCTTTTCTTTCTCTTAAGGGAGGCAGATGAATTGGAAGTATGTAGAGGCGGTAATAAAGATCTTCTCTGAATTTGCCTTTCCTTATCTGTTCTTTGAGGTCAAGATTTGTCGCAGCAATTATTCGAACGTCAACACTAATAGTATTTTCACCGCCGACACGTTCAAACTCTTTTTCCTGCAGAACTCGTAAAAGTTTAACCTGAGTTTCAGCAGGAAGATCGCCGATTTCATCGAGAAAAAGAGTTCCATGGTCAGCAAGTTCAAAACGCCCCTTTTTCATTCTGATTGCGCCGGTGAATGCACCTTTTTCGTGGCCGAATAGTTCACTTTCAAGAACTCCCTGAGCAAGGGCTCCGCAGTTTACTTTGATAAACGGCTGTTCCTTTCTCAAACTGTTGAAATGTATAGCTCTTGCCGCAAGTTCTTTGCCTGTACCGCTCTCGCCGAGTATCAAGACAGATGTGTTGTTTTTAGCAACTTTTTCAATGGTTTTATATACTTTTTTCATCTCTCTTGATTCCCCGATGATTTCCCCGTAGTTAAATCTGATATCAGCTTCCTGCCTTAAATATCTGTTTTCATCTTTAAGCTTGTCTGCCTCAATTCTCTGTCTAATAACCTTTAAAGTGCGGTTTACTTTTACGGAAAGTTCTTCTGCTGAAAATGGTTTTGTTATAAAATCCCACGCACCTTGCTGCATTGCTTTTACAGCGACATCAATTGTACCGAAAGCAGTGATAATTATTACTTCAGTATCAGGAAGGCTGGTTTTTACAGCATTTAACAGTTCCAGGCCGTTCATTCCGGGCATTCTGTAATCAGCAATAATGAGATTGGGTTTGATGTTTCCCGCCATTTTTAAAGCAGTATCGCCGTCAGATGCCTGCTGAACAGAAAAACCTTCATCTTTAAGAATCTGTGCCATGCCGCTGCGCATTGATTCATTATCGTCTGCTATCAGAATTGAAGTTTTATTCTTGTCTTCTACTGTCAATATATAACCCTTCTCTATGATTTTTTGAATCTCTTAAAAGAAACCTCAAATTTTGTGCCAGATTTCTCAGCCGTCACAATTCTTATGTCGGCTCCGTTTGCCTCAGCAAGAGATTTAACTATGGAAAGCCCGAGTCCTGTCCCGTTATCTTTAGTGGAGAAAAAGGGAGAAAATATACGGTCTTTAATTTCTGTCGGGATTCCCGGGCCTGTATCTTCAATTGTGCAGGCTATACGGTTTTTCGTCTCAATTCCCGTAATTTTTATTTTTCCCTTTTCAGGAGCTGCATCAATTGCATTGCGAATAATATTTAGAAGTATCTGATGAAGATGATTTTTATCTGCAGCAACAGCGAAGGTTTTCTTAACAGATGTTTGTACGGAAATTGATTTCTCTGCTGCGTCATTTTTTGTAAGTTTGATAATTTCATCAATTTCCTCTTTGAGGCTGCATCTGCAGACAGCCGGAGTGTGGGGTTTGGCGTAATTGAGAAAATCATTAACGATTTTATTTAAGTGCAAAAGTTCTTTTGATATTGTTTCACAGTACTCCCGCTCTTTTACAGTACTTGCCTGTTTGGCAAGAAGGCCGGTGAAAAGCTCAATACCTCCGAGAGGATTGCGAATTTCGTGTGCAATCCCTCCGACAAGGGCTTTAAGCTCATCCTGTCTGTGAATAATGCTCTGCCTCATTATTTCCATTGTATCTGCGAGTTTCCCTATTTCTGTGGCTGAGTGAACATCAACACGATTGTGATACTCTCCTCTTCCTATCTGTTCTGATATCCGTACAAGTTTTTTTATCTGGCGTGTAAAAATAGAGGCAGTAATAATTCCAAGTACAGCAGCAGCGATTACGCCGAATATTCCAATCATGAGAAGTTTTTTATCAAGCCTGTTTATTTCATTCAGAAACAGAGCATCACCTTCAACTCCTATACCGCCTGCCACACTCCCCTTTACAAAAATGGGGGCAAAGCCTGTCATCCGAGGCTGGCCTGAAGAAGTTGTGAAAAGAATTGAGTGACACTGTCTGCCTTTGAATACTTTATCAAGTTCAGCAGGGTAAAATTTTAATGAAAATAGTTCGGCTCCTGCCTGCATCGTTGTATCAGTATCAATTATACTTCTTCCGTGTTTAGAAAAGAGGAATATCCTACCGGCATTTACTGAATTTGCAAGATGCGAAAGCCTGCTTTGGAAATATTCAGTAACCCTTTTACCTGGGTTCTGCATTAAAAAATTAATTTCATCTTCACTGAAAATCACACTTACGGATGATGCAACTGCTGTAAGTTTCTGCCCGAGCTGGTGCTCCATAGATGAACGGACAGACCAGTGCAAGACATATCCGCTTGCGAGAAGCAGTATAATGGACAGGGTTGTAAACAGAATTACAAGTATGTTCTGGATTTTGGAAAAGAATTTTAACATATAATCTGTTTTACTCCTCTTTTACTGTAAGCAGCACTGCTCCTCCTGCAATAAAAAACAGAATCAAAGAGAGAATGCCAGTTCTGCCCGAGCCGGTAATCTGGCTGATTAAACCAAAGAGAGCAGGCCCGGCAATACCTGCAAATTTCCCGCTGATGTGGTAGAATGTGAAAAATTCAGAAGATTTCTTCAGTGGAATCATTGAAGCGAACATGGATCTGCTTAAGGCCTGAGCACCTCCCTGTACAATACCTACTCCTGATGCGAGAATCCAGAAGTGCAGTGCTGTATGCATGTAGAATGCTCCTATGCATATCCCTGCATAGACTGCAAGGGTGATAAGTATGGAACGTCTGGTTCCGATTTTATCAGCTATTTTCCCGAAGATCAGTGTAAATGGAATGCCGATTACCTGAGTTGCAAGCAGAGCTCCCACCATGTCGAGAGTACTAATTCCTATTTCATCTCCGTACGCAGTAGCCATCTTTATAATAGTTCCTATGCCGTCATTGTAAATCCAGAAGGCAATTAAAAATCTGAAAATCTGGCGGTACTGTTTTATTTCGGTAAATGTCCGTTTAAGCCTTGAACCTGCAATCTTCAGAATATTTGTTTGTAAAATTACAGGATTTTGCAGAGCAGGTTCAGGAACGTTTCTGAACAGCGGTATAGAAAAGAGTGCCCACCATACTGCAACACTTACAAATGAGAGCCTCATTGCAAGAAGTGGAACAGTCAGGTTTCCGTTTCCGATTGTCTGTTGAGGCATTTTTGCAATCATTATCACATTGATGAGGAGAAGAATGCCTCCTCCGAGATATCCTGCAGCGTATCCCTTTGTTGAAATACGGTTTATCCGGCCTTTGGGTGCAATGTGGGGAAGAAGGGAGTCGTAAAAAATTTCACTGCCTGTAAATCCGACACTTCCGAAAATGAATAGTATGGCTATAAACATCCAGTCACCCGAACCTGTTGTACCGAGAAGGAATGTTGCCGAAACTCCGACAAACAGAAATAATCCGAGAAAATGTTTTTTTCTGGGAAGAAAGTCCGCTACAGGCCCTAAAATCAGTGAAAGAACAGCTACAACAATCATTGCTGCTGCACTTGTGTATCCCCACATTGCAGTTGCAAGCCCGCTATGTTCTGCTGTAACTGAAAACAGCCCTATCTTTTTAAAAAATATCGGAAGTACGGCAGCCATTATTGTTGTAGCAAATGCAGAGTTCGCCCAGTCGTATAAACACCAGGAGTTGATTATTTTTTTATTTGATTCAGTCATCAGCTATTCTGAAATTTATTGTTCTAAGGCTTGATATGATAATGTAATATTTGTGCGTTTAATTGCAAAGTATTTATTTTGTATTTTGTCTTCTCTGAATTTCTATCTGAGTATTAATCTCTATGTTCTAAAATGTCTGATTTATCCAGGGTGTTTCAAACTGAAGTATGATTCCAAATGGCTTGTTTGGGGTTTTTATAAGGATATTTTAATTGAATTTTTGATATTACCCGCATTATTCTGTTAATAGGTACAAAAATGTTTTCGCAATTCACGGTAAATTTTTTAAAAAATACCAAAGAATTAGGTTGAAAAATAGAAAAAAATTTATTATATTCTCATTCAATTTTGTCCGATTAATTTAAGGGCTAAAAATATAGTAAGATTTATGAGTTTTTTTAGTTCTTTTCATGATGAAAAAGGTTTTTTGTGTCTATAGATTATACACAGTCATATACTATTTATAAAGGTAGTGTTGGGTGTGTTCTTATCCATGGTTTTACAGGAACTCCATGGACATATTCAGACTTAACACCTGAGCTTGTTAATAACAATATAAGTGTCGCAGTACCTCTTCTTCCGGGCCATGGATCAAAACCGGAAGATCTTCAAAATATCAGGTGGGAGGATTGGTATGAGAGTGCTTTTAATGCATTCGAATCTTTAAAAAATAGATGTGATCGGATTTTTATTATTGGTCATTCTGTCGGAGGTGCAATAGCTTTGTTAATCGCAGCACGGAATGATGTAAACGGTGTGGTTTCAATGTCAACACCAATAAAATTCGATTCACCTGCTGTGAAATTATTACCCTTGCTGAAACCATTTGTCCATTGTATAAAGAAACCCCTGTCGAATTTCTCAAGAATCAGGGAAGCAGGATATGATTGTTACCCTACAGGAGGGATTTTGGAATGTATCAAGCTTTTTAAAATACTTGGCAAAGAGCTTGGTAAGGTAATATGCCCTGCGCTTTTCATTCATGCAAATCATGACAAACGGGTAAGTTCAGAAAACCTTAAGGTGTTAATGGAAAAAATTAGTTCTTCTGAAAAATATTGTCTTGTTTTTGAGAATTCATTTCATATGATTACAAAAAGCCCGGATAAAGAGATAATATCAAAACGAATTATTGAATTTATTTCCAGGAATTGAAATATTTGAGTTGTGTTGAAGGGAAGATTGTTTTTATCGAAACATTGCTTTAATACTGCCCCAGGTATGCTTAATACCGGAGCTGACAGAAACGTTTTCAATTGCCGGATATTCGTGGAGGGTGCCGTTTTTATCTATACCTGATAATTTATATGAAAACGAACCGGTTGATGATTTAAAAACAGTGTTGTCAATATATTTGTAATCGCGGCGGGTAAAAGAATTGCCCTGCTTTGATTTAAGTTCATTGATTTTATTCCAGGTTGTCCCGTCTGTACTGCGGAAAATATTAAAATGGTCAAGGTCAACCTCTTTAGCTGTAGACCATTCAAGAACAACCGTATTGTTCTTGCTGAGGCGTGCGTGGAAGTCAATAATTTCAACTTCAGCAATAAGTGCCGAGGCAGAAAGTATAAGTAAAGCCGAAAGGAAAATAGTAATTTTTTGATTGCTGTTGATCATATACTTAAAATATAAGGCTATTTTTAAAAAAGTCAAGTTTATTTATGGAACAAAAATAAAATTATTGTGTACAAGTAATTGAGAAATAAAGAAGGAGTTGGTGAATAAATATGACCAGAAAACATAAATCTCGTGCAAATCAATCTCTTGACAGATACCTTCAGGAGATTGGCGAAGTCGCGCTTCTTACACCTGACCAAGAGATTGAACTGGCAAAGAGAATTAAAAATAATGATCAGAGAGCACTTGAAAAATTAACCCAGGCAAACCTGCGTTTTGTAGTAAGTGTTGCAAAACAATATCAAAATCAGGGGTTATCCCTTGGTGATCTGATTAATGAAGGCAACCTTGGCCTTATTAAAGCTGCAAAAAGATTTGATGAAACGAGAGGTTTTAAATTTATATCATATGCAGTGTGGTGGATCCGCCAGTCAATTCTTCAGGCCCTTGCAGAGCAGTCACGAGTTGTAAGGCTGCCTCTTAACAGGGTCGGAGCGTTAAACAAGATCGGAAAAGCGTTCAGTAATCTTGAACAGGAGTTCGAGAGAGAGCCGAATGCAAACGAGATTGCAGATGAACTTGAGATGACGCCTTATGAAGTTTCTGATACTCTGAAAATTTCAGGCAAACATCTGTCCCTTGATGCGCCGTTTAATCAGGGAGATGATAACCGGCTTCTTGACGTAATTGAGGATGATCATCAGCCGCCTCCTGATGACATGCTTATTGATGAATCTCTTAAGATAGAAGTCAAGCGTGCTCTTAAGACATTATCAGACAGAGAAGCAGAGGTTATAAGATTGTATTTTGGCCTTGAAAGAGAACACCCGTTGACTCTTGAAGAGATAGGAGAACAATTTAACTTAACCCGTGAAAGAGTCAGGCAAATTAAAGAAAAAGCCATCAGGAGGCTCAGGCATACATCAAGAAGCCGTATGTTGAGGAGCTATTTAGGTTAAATAAATCAATCAAATTGTTTTATAATAAGATGTTTTTATCGTCAAATGTGGGGTTTTCTGTATTTTTTGTGCTTTGAAGTATTAATATGGAAAATTATTCTTGACATTAAAGGGAATTTTTTCTATAATTTATGGTAATAATTTCCCGCCATGTCAATAAAGTGAAGAATTCTATAAACTCTAGGGAGAGGGGATGCTCGGAGAAAGAGTTCGGTTTATGTATTTAACGAGGGATGGATCGGATATTAAACAGATCAGTCTCAGTTGGAGAAAATTTGTTTTATTTGTTTTTTTGTTTGCATTAATTGTTGGTGGTATTACAGCAGCAACACTTAGTTTGGCAACCCGTTTATACCAGAATTACCGTATTTCCTATTTGGAGAATGACAGAGAACAGCTCCAGACGGAATTGTTGAAGGTAAAAGAAAAGGTTCTGGTTTTAAGAAACCAAATTGTAGGTATTGAAAAACAGGGTGATGAGCTTCGAAATGTAGCAAACCTTAAACCCATTGATAATGATGTGCGTCAGGTTGGTGTCGGTTATACTGCATATAGTGAAGCTTTGAGTATGAACTACAGTGTGGATCAGATTCACAGAACTGCTGCTGAAGTAAAGTTTGATCTGGAGAAACTGGAACGTACTGTACGGCTTGAAAAAAGCAGTATGTCTGAAATTGCTGCAAGGCTTAGAGATTTAAGTAACCGAAGGAATCATCTCCCTTCCATCGAGCCTATTCTTGGCGGCCCAATTATCAGCCCCTTCGGCTGGCGGATTGATCCCTTTACCCAGAGAAATGCATTCCATGAAGGTATTGATATTGCAATGCCCAAGGGAACAAAGATTCTTGCTACTGCAGATGGTATTGTTTCTTATGTAAGATCAACTTTCTCTCCTCATAAGGGTTATGGAATGTATGTAATTATTGATCATGGGTTCGGTTATAAGACCAGATATGCCCATTGTTCAAAGATATTGGTTAAACCAGGCCAAAAAGTAAAGAGGTGGCAGGTTATTGCAGAAGTAGGCAAAACAGGGAGAGCAGAGGGGTACCACCTGCATTATGAAGTTATGGTTAATGACAAAAAAGTAGATCCGGAAGATTTTATTTTGGGTTGATCTTTAATTATAGATTCAGTAAAAAACCACTAAGTTATTTCTTAGTGGTTTTTTTGTAACAAATTTTGGAAATAATCGTAAACTTATTGTAAGTAAAAACAAAATGTACCGGTCTGTTACGGAGAAAATAGTGGGAAAAATCAGAGCACTTGTTACAGCATTTTTATTTTTGAGTATCTTGTTGTCAGGATGCAGGAAAAGCGGAAGTCCTGACCTGATTAAATTGAATAACGGGTTTACTACTATTACTCAGGTCATACCCGGAAGAAAAATAGCTACTGTTCTTCTTGCTGTAAGGGCCGGATCAATATATGAGAACGAGAATATTAACGGAATTTCTCTGCTTATCAGTAAAATTTTATTCAGAGAAAGTGAAAAGTATAAAAATATAAAAAAAGAAATAGATGCTTTTGGCGGAAGATACTATTCCACAACGAGGCAGGATTTTACTATCTATTCTATAACATTACAGAGTGATTATGTTGATGAGGCTCTAACAATATTCAGAGACGCATTAATCAATCCTGTAATTACAGATTCAATAGTCACTGTATGTAAAAAAGAGATGCTTTCAGAACTTGAAAGTGATGAAAAGAACCCAAGGTTTGTTTTAATGAGGGAGTTTTTGAATAAAGCTTTTACAGTACATCCTTACAAGTTGTATCCAAAAGGTACACAATTCAGCATTAATAAACTGTCTTATGCGGATGTAAGAAACTATTTTACTTCACTCTACACTCCTTCCAATATGACACTTGTGATTGTAGGAGATTTTCACCTTAAATCAATTCTTCAAAAGTGCCGGAATAATTTTGAAAATTTTGAGCGAAAGCCTGTGATGCAATTTTCCTATGATCAGGAGCCGGTGCAGAGAAAGCCGAGAGAAGCAGTTATTAGAAGTAAAGCGGCACAGGGAGCTGCTGTTGTGTCTGTGGGGTGGCATTCTCCCGGCATAAGAAGCAGAGATACTTATGCAATGGATATTCTGCTGCAGACTCTCGGTGTGGGAATAAGTTCCAGATTAAACTGCCAGCTCACAGAGGAAATGCCGGATGTTTTCTGGACCTGGGGATCGTATGTTACGTCTAGAGAACCCGGGTGTTTTGTTCTTAATGCTGTCTGTTCCATATCTGTAGCACAAAAGGTAAAAACAAAAATTTTAAAAGAAGTTGAAGTTGTAAGAAGAGATTCAATCACTCCGAGGGAGCTTGAAAAAGCTAAAATGTATTTTATTGCAGAGGCTGCTTATGATCTTGAGAGCACTCTGGATTCTGCATATTCACTTGCCTTCTGGTCGATAAATAAGGACTTTAATTTTGCAGAAACGTATTTACCGAATATTAAAAAGGTAACAATAGAAGATGTAAAAAGAGTTGCACAAAAGTATCTAAAACCTGATTCGTATACATCAGTTGTCCTGTACCCTGAAAAGTAGCAGAAAAAAGAGGACTTTAATGAAGAGATTTTATGTCAAGATATTTACAATAATTTTTTTAGCACTGCTATCAATATCCTGCGGGAAAAATGAAAAGATTGAACGTATTAAATTAAAAAACGGGATGAGAGTTGTTTTCCAGCATGATACTTCTCCTGTTACTTCAGCTGTTTTCTTAATAGGCGCAGGGAGTTCAATAGGGATTAATGAAGCTGCTGATGTCATGAATAAACTGATTTTTGAGGGAAGTTCAATCAGAACCCGTCAGCAGATATTCCAGGAAGTAGAAACTCTCGGAGGGCATATAAGATTCTGGACAGATGATGCTACTTCCATAATTCAGGTCAGATCTCCATCAGAGAATTTTACAAGGTGTTTCTCAATTGTATGTGAAACAATATCTCATCCTCTTTTTAATAAGGAGCATATCAGCAGAGTCCTCAAAGAGAGGCTGAATGCGGGAAATAAGGGTAGTGATGTAAAGCGGCAGATAAAAAATGATGTAAGAGGACTTCTTTTTAAAAATTCGCCGCTTGCAGATTCGGCAGAGTTTTCGGATAAATTGATAACTCATGATTATTTAAATAAATATTATAATAAATATTATTCTCCATCTAATATTGTTGTGGCTGTAAGCGGTGATATTGACGGCAACGGCCTTTTAAAAATGCTTTCTTCCTGCTGGAAGTCCAATAATAAAGAAGAGAGAAATCTATTCGGGAAAATCAATACAGGGGTAATATCTGCAAAAAGGAAGATAGTCAGACGAATCTCTTCAGGCACTGCAAGAGTTGTATTTGCATTCAGGGCACCGGGGATTCTGGAGAAAGGCTATTTTGCCGTGCGCTTGTTAAACCGGATCACTGCAGAAGATTTCAACAGTATTATAAATGATGCTTTAGAAGAGCAAGGTATTAAATTTTCATATCTGCACTCGTATTATTTCAGAGATTATGGCTTCGGCTACTTTGTTGTGGAAGTTGAAACTAAAGTGCGTAATCTTGATAAAGTTGAAAATGTTATAACAGAACAGATAAATAAAATAAAAACTGACGGAATATCAGATAGCTATTTTATCATTGGGAAACGCAAAGTTATTTCCCGGATTGTGTACAGGGGACAGTACTCCAATTTTAAGGCTAATGTACTGGCATACCTTGCTTTCACAGGGAGTCAGGATTTATCATTTTCTTCATATTGCGATAAATTTAAAAAATTAGATACTGCTCAGGTAAACAGTGTTGCGAAGAGCCTTTTTAAAGAGCCGGTAATTATAAAATATATCCATAAATGAAAAAAGAATGCATAATTGTCAGCGCCTGTCTTGTGGGTATTACATGCCGTTATGACGGAGATACAAGAACAGATAAAAGAGTAACTGCACTGAGTGAAAAGTTTACTCTTATACCTGTATGCCCTGAACAATTGGGTGGTATGGAGACACCAAGGCCTGCTTCAATTATTGAGTGCGGTGATGGTTTTGATGTTATTCAGGGCAGAGCAAAAGTAGTATCTGAACTCGGCAAAGATGTAACTGAAAATTTTATAAAAGGTGCGGAGGAAGCTCTTAAGGCAGCAAAGATGTCTGATGCTGTGAGAATTATACTGAAAGAGAGAAGCCCCTCGTGCGGAGTACACCAGATTTACAGAGGTACAGAGGTTACAGAGGGATGCGGTGTTACGTGTGCGCTGTTAAAAAGAGAGGGATTTAAAGTAGAATCCAATGAGGATTTGTAGTTGTAAGTTCCTGGGGGGCTGTGTCAAAAGTCCTAACCCTGTCATTGCGATTCCGGCTTGCCGGAAGAAGCAATCTCTTCAATTCGTGTTCAATTCCTGAGATTGCTATGTCGCTTCGCTCCTCGTAATGACTTCAAATCGACTTTTGATACAGCCCACTGATAATTAAACTCAGCTCATAATTTTAAAAGTAAGTTCTGATCTTAAGATTTGATTTTAATATAGTATTTTACAAAAATAAGCAGATAGTTATTTGAATTTGTAAATTCTGCATGAATTTCAATCATAAATTGTATTCAGCTGCTTTTCGAGACGGGCTATTGCCCTTCTGAATCCCTTTTTTCCATGTGAAACCGCTGCAATAATGAATTCCTCATCAAAGGCAGTTATGTAGTGGAATATCAGTTGTTTTTTGTTGCTGTCTCTAAGAAGTATTTCTTTTACAGGCAGTTCTTTGCCGAGAAGCATTGCACCGTTTATTAATGTAAAGGCAAATTCCAGAAGAGTCTCCTCAGTGTAGGAGGAGCCCGATCTGTAACTTGCAATTAAAAAACCATCAGAAGAGAACAGATAAATGGATTCCCACCGTTCTTCATCACAATAATTTTTCATTATTTGCTCAATTCGGTTCTGAATATCCTGTGCTCTGTTTTCTGTTGCTTCCCGGGGGATCATGCGTGTACCTTTTCTTCTTCTTTCAGTTCCTGATGTACTTTTGAGACAACCTGTTTTATAATTTCTTTAAGTGTAGAAAAAACTCCGAATCCTTTTACTGCAATGCTTTCAAAATAGGGAACATTGTAAAAATTAAGCTTCGAATTCATAAGTTCGACAGGAGCTGTTGAAGGCAGATCTCTTTTGTTGTACTGAATTACCCATGGAAAGGTCTCAAGGGTTTTGTTATAGGCAAGAAGGTTTTTTTCAAGATCAATAAGGGTGTCAAGATTTGCCTGCATCATCTCTTTCTGCGAATCTGCAACATAGACAATTCCGTCAACTCCGTTAAGGCAGATTCTTCTTGTAAGGTCGTAATTTACCTGTCCCGGTACCGTGTAGAGATTGAATTTCGGTTTTTTTCCGTTAATCCGGCCGACTTCAAGCTGAATAAAATCAAAAAAGATTGTTCGGTCTTCACGTGTTTTCAGCATCATAAGATCGCTTTTAAGCGCAGGGTCAATACGCTGGTGTATGTAGTGAAGATTGGCAGTTTTACCGCTAAGCCCGGGGCCATAGTAGACAATTTTAAGATGCAGTTCGTTTAATGCCCAGTTAATAAACATGTTTTATCCTTATAGTTATCAAATTACAAATAATATTTGTTTTAAAATTCTCCGAATGCCCTGTCTAACTCTTTACTTAAAAGAGCCTGAAAATGTTCGCCAAGGTCTGCCTGCTCTTTTCTTGCAGGCTGTTCCGATTTAATAACAATGTCCTTCAGATTCCCTGCAGTTTTTTTTGCAAACAGCCGTACAAGGCCGAGAGCTGTTCCTTTTGGAAATACAACAACAAGAAAGTAGTCCCTGCTGACAGCAGATGTAAGAATGCTCTGTTTTGACCCTTCGTGTAAAACCATCAGAAAGTTACTCTCTTCCGAAATAAGTTTTGCCATCTCATTGGCGGCTGAATATGTACTTGCACTAAGTACTGAAATTGACAGAGTATCAGCTTTCCATATTGGTGTTGTGTGATGCGCTATAATTTGCCCTGCACTGTTGACAAGTATTACAGCTGAGATGTTAAGTTTCTCAGCAAAACGTGAAAGATGTTCTGAAATCTTTAAAAATGATTTTTCAGACAAATGGTTTGTTTTTTCATGTTTTATCAAATCCACAATTTTTGTCCTCGTTTATTGTCCAAGGCTTAGCCTGTAACTGAGCTGCCAGGGAAGTCCGGCATCTTTCATTTTTTCCTGAACAGATTCAACAGGGTAAGAGAGCCGCTTTAAAGAAAAAGTTTCTGTTTCAGTGTCAAGGATACCGTATGCTGCTCTCGGGTCACTATCCCTCGGCTGTCCTACACTCCCCACATTTATAATGTATTTTTTATTTTGATTAATTGCAATAGTTTCAGGGTCGTTTATTTTTATTATTCCTTTTTCATCATTTACAAATACTCCGGGCCTGTGAGAATGGCCTACAAAGCAGATCCTGGTGTCAAATGATATAAATGCATCTTCTGCATCAGGAGTAATGACAATATAGTTCCATTTTTTCCCCTGATCGGGGCTGCCGTGAACAGCTGTTATCCCATGCTCCTGAATTTCAACTCTTTCCTTAAGAGATGCCAGAATTTTAATTGAACTGTCAGAGAGATTTTTTTTTGTCCACTCCAGAGCTTCAACTGCAAGAGAGTTAAAGCCCGAATAATCCAGTTCTCCTGTAATGGCGGCATCGTGGTTGCCGAGTATGATATCGGAACAGGCCTCATACACTTTTTTTGTACACAGGTCAGGTTCCGGCCCGTATCCCACAAGATCACCAAGGCAGATTGTAGTGTCTGCCATTTCGTACTCTAAAGCTTTTAACACAACTTCAAGAGCGTCAAAATTGCCATGTATGTCAGAAATTATTCCTATTCTCATAGTACCTTCTTTAAAAAATAGATTTCAGTACTGGTAATTGCAAAAACCAAGCCAGTTGATTATTGATGATTCAAATGAAAAGCTGTAAAAAAATATATTACTATAATTCAAGTATAAACAATACGTTGGGTTGTAATTTATTAAAGAGGTTTATATGTAAGAGAATTAAATATTTCATTTTGAATAGATTTATGTTGTTTTTGAAAGGTATTATAACATATCCATTGGATCAACGTTTACTGCAATATGAACGTTATAATAATTGCGGCTTGAATAATATTTTTTTAAAGCGCTGCGTACTACAGAGTGCAGCTTGCTGCCTCCGTTATCAATTATCCTTGAAGATTTTACTATTATCTGGTACCGGTAAAGGTTTTTAATTCTTGATAAAGGAGAGGGAGCCGGGCCGAGTACAGCAATGGTTCTGTTGTTTCCGAGGGCTTTTCTAAAATATTCAGCTGCTTTTTCAGCTGGTTCTTTTTTTGAGCTTTTAAAGTGTATTGCAATTATTTTTCCCCAGGGAGGATAGCTCAGCTCTTTCCTGTTTTGATTTTCCCATGTAAAAAAATCTTTGTAATTATGAGTAAGAACAAAAGATAAAACAGGGTGGCCGGGCGACATTGTCTGGATAACAACTTCCCCCTGCATTTTTCTTCTGCCCGCCCTTCCTGCAGCCTGAGTCAAAAGCTGGAATGTTTTTTCTCCGGCCCTGAAATCAGGGAAAAAGAGGCCTGTATCAGCAGAAATGATACCGACAAGGCTGACTCCTGAAAAGTCGTGCCCTTTTGCAACCATTTGAGTCCCGAGCAGAATATCGCCTTTGTGTTCTGAAAAAGCTCTTATGATTTTTGTGTGTGCGCCTTTGGCTCTTGTTGTATCAAAATCCATTCTAAGTATTCTGGCGTCGGGAAAAATCCGCTGAAGTTCTTCTTCAACCTGTTCTGTTCCTGGTCCGCCTCTGTATGACATGGAAGGGTTCTGGCATTTCGGGCAGACATCAGGAGCTCTGTGTCTGTACCCGCAGTAATGACACTCAATAGTTTTTGTGCTTCTGTGAAAAGTAAGGGTTATATCACAATTTTTACATTCTTCAATATATCCGCATTTACTGCACATTAAGAATGGTGCATATCCCCTCCTGTTCTGAAGCAGAATTACCTGCTCTTTTTTTTTAAGGCGGTTTTCTATCTTTTCTCTCAAAACAGGGGAGATGATGCGGTTTTCTTTTTCCCATGTAAATTTTTTTTGATCAACAAGGGTTACGGAAGGCAGGGGTGTTTTGTCAATTCGTTCGGTTATTGATATAATCTCATATTTTTTATTAATTGTGTTGAAGTATGATTCAAAACTCGGTGTGGCAGAGCCGAGAACTACAACAGCTTTATTCAGCTTTCCTCTCATTACTGCAACATCACGGCCGTGGTAGCGGGGAGACGGGTCGTTCTGTTTAAAAGAGGGGTCGTGTTCTTCATCAACTATTATAAGGCCGAGATTTTCAAGAGGTGCAAAGACTGCAGATCTTGGCCCGATTCCTATTGTTAATTCTCCCTTTTTAATTCTCCGCCATGAGTCGTACCGTTCACCGGAAGCCATTCTGCTGTGCATTACTGCAATTTTATCCCCGAAGAATGATCTGTATCTCATAACAGCCTGAGGAGTAAGAGATATTTCAGGTATCAGCACGAGTGCGGTCTTACCCATGCTGAGAGTGTGCTTTATACTTTCAATGTAAACCTGTGTTTTTCCGCTTCCTGTTATACCATGCACCAGGAATGTTTTAAATTCCTGTTTATCAATGGATTTTGTTATTACTTCCACAGCATTTTTCTGTTCACTCGTTAAAACTATTTCATTAGCAGGGGGTGGAGGCAGTTCATCGAGACTCTCTCTGTACACTTCGATATCTTGAATTTCAATAAGATTTTTATCTCTTAATCTGTTTAAAACTGACATGGGCTTATTTATTTCGTGTCGCCAGATGCTTTTTTTCTTCATTAATATTTTAATCACTTCCGCCTGTACAGGAGATTTTTTAATCAGCTTTTCCATCTCTTCTTTGGGAAGGGTATTTATAATAGATATCTTCTTTTTTGTTTTAACTGAGATTCCGTTTTTTTCAAATGAATACTTAAAGCATATAAGCCCGGTTTTTTCCATGCTGTTTAAAGCCAGGCGAACCGGCTGGGGGGCGTATTTTTTTATCAAATGATTAACAGGGATGCTTTTTTTATTTTTAACTAAATCAAAAAGAGTATGCTGCAGATTTGTAAGATTGTCAGGTTCCTCAGTGCTTAAAATTTCAACGTTCAATTTGCTTTTTGCAGTCAGGCCCGGCGGAAGTGCACTTTTGATTGTTTCACCCCATCCTGCCATATAATAGTCTGATATCCATCTTGTAAGATTGAGAAGTTCTTCTGTAAGCAGAGGCCACGGATCTGCAATTTCGATAATTTCTTTTAAATTTTCAACGGAAGTTTTATCTGAAAATGCGGTCACAAATCCTGTAGATGTTCTCTTTCCAAAAGGCACTACTACTCTGTGTCCGTATTCAATATCATTCCTGATATCAGCAGGAATAATATAAGTGAATATCTGATGAGGAGGCCCGGGAACAACAATATCAGCAAAAAGTTTTTTATTGTTTTCAGCCATGTAAAAATATACAAATATAGCTTCTATTTGCAAACTAAACTTTTTGGTTTTTTTTAATCCTCTGTGGATACAGGGAACTTAAAACAGAATTGAGCGTCAAAATAGTATTGTCGGAAATTGTACAAACACAGCCGGCACTATTTTTCACTTGTAAATAAATACAAATTACTATACATTAAATGTGAATTAAAATAAGGGGATATTCTTGAAGATTTACTTGTTAATTAAAAATTTAATACGGGGAATTTTTATCTTAAGTATTTTTTCCCTCACAGGCTGTGCTGCAACAAATAACCTTAAAGTTGAACAAAAAAATGCTGTAGTGCATAAACAGCCGAATCCCATGTCTTTAAACAGGTTTGTTGACGGCGTTATTTACGATTTACAGGAGAATTATCCTGCAGCACTGCTTTCATACCAGGAGGCCCTGCTTTATGACTCTGCATCCGCAGAGATTTGCCTTGCAGTGGGCCGTGAATATTATAGAATGGGTAAGCTTGAGAGTGCAATGCAGTTTTTTAAGCGTACGTTAAGATTAGATAAGAACAGCGCTGAAGCACAGGAACTGATTGGTGATATCTATATGGGGCAGGGTAAGTGGAAACCTGCTGAAAAAATTTATCAGGCAATGATAGAGAAAGACCCTGGCAATATCACGATATATTACGACATTGCTCAGGTATATCTGAGGCAGGGAAAAGGGGGCATGGCTGAGAGCGTGCTGGAGAAAATTATCAAACAAGACCCTAATGCAGATACTCAGGTTTACATCAGCTTGGGGGAACTCTATTTGAAATCAGGCAAGTTGGATGAAGCAGAGAAAATATTTGAGCTTATTATCAAAACCGATGAAACCAATGGATTCGGATATTACGGAGTAGGCCTTGCAAAGGAAGCAAAAAAAGATACAGCCGAAGCTATATCTTATTATAAAAGGGCTTTGGAATTAAACCCCAAGCTTGTTTTTGCACGGGAAAGACTGGGCAATCTATATACAAAGACAGGAGATTGGGAAAAGGCAATTGACAGCTATAAGCAGGATATTGCCATGGACAGTACAAATGTTACTGCAATGCTTCAAATAAGTGAAATTTTACGTAAAAAGGGAGATGTTGAAAAAGCTTTAATGAATCTTGAAAGGATTCAAAAAATATTTCCTGATGATTTCAGAGCATTTCTTGATGCAGGAAGAATTCATCTTGATGACGGAGAGTTCCCTGAAGCATACAAAGCATTCAGCCGTGTTACGGAACTTGATCCTGAAAATTTTTTTGGATGGCTTTTCGGAGGAATATCTCTTTTCCATCAGGACAGCCTCTCACAGGCAAAATATTTTTTAGAAAGAGCTTTGCAGAAAGAACAAAAAAGCCCGTTGGGCTGCTACTATCTTGGATCTCTCTATTCCCTGCAGGGTAAGAACCAAAAAGCGGTTTCTTATCTTAAGCTGGCTGTTGAAGCCAGGCCAGACTGGACTGCTGCCTTGAACGCTCTTGCAAGTGCATTTGAAAGCATCGGTAATTATGCCGAATCCGACAGCCTTTTTAAAAAAATTCTTTTGGCTGAGCCTGATAATGCTGTTGCACTTAACAACTATGCTTACAGTCTGTCTCAACGCGGGAAAGATCTTGAAAAAGCTCTCGCAATGGTAGAAAAATCTCTGCAGAAAGAACCGGAAAACGGCGCTTATTTAGATACTGCAGGATGGATTTATTTTCAATTAGGTAAATACTATACAGCAAAAGATTACATTGAAAAGGCATGGTCTGTGCGCTCAAAAAGTGCTGAAGTTGCAGAACATCTCGGAGATACTTATTCCAAACTCGGCATGAATGATAAGGCCGAAAAAGCGTGGAATAATGCCCTGAAACTTGATCCGGAAAATGATTCTGTTAAAAAGAAGCTTGGCCTGATCGGCGGGGATAAGTAGTATGGCGCGCAGCAGACGTTCTTTTCTTTACTTTTCACTTTTTTTTGCAGTATTGATTTTTACACGTTGTACATCTCTGTTTATGTCCCGCAGGCCTTCTGAGATTGCCAGTATAAAAGTACTGCTTAACAGGGTATATGCCAATGCTGCAAAATTAAAAACCTTTCAGGGAAGGGGAAGTGTTATAGCCTCTGCAAAGGGAATTGGCATGCGAGGCACTATCAGAGTAACTGCCAGAATGCCGGATGTGCTGTGGATGAAGATTGAAGGCCCTCTCGGGATTGATATTGCAACTGCATTTTTCAACAGGGAGTCTGTTGTTGTCTATACTCCTTTGGAAAATAAGGTATGGAGGGGTTCTTTCAGCAAGGCTTTGCACCTGGGTTACATACCCAATGCAGTAGATTCAACCAATTTTGTTCTTAGTATGGTAGGCCTTCCGGTACCATCTGATTCTTTGATAAGCAGAATAGATTCTGTATCTATTGACAAAGGGAAATATCTTATTGATTTTAACAGGAAAGACAGGATATGGATAGATGGCAGGGGGATTGTTACACGTTGGGAAAGGCATTCCGGAGACGGGACTGTTGAATGGGTTTGGGAAGGAAGCAGATTTACAAAGAAGAGCGGTATGTTTATACCCGGCCTTGTAAAAATTACATCTTATCATCCTAAACAGCAGTTAACTATACTTTACGAAAGCATTAAGGCAAACAAATCAGTAAAAAAGGATTTTGGGCGTATTAATATTCCACAAGGAGTGAAAACTATTGAACGCTGAAAAAAGAAATATAAAGGCAGTTTCTGTCGTTGTACCGGTTCTTAATGAAGCAGAATCTTTAAAAGAGCTTTATCAGCAGATAGTGGAAGTCTGTGAAAAAGAGGCTCTTTCCTTTGAAGTAATTTTTATTGATGACGGGTCAAATGACAGCACTTTTGCAGTGCTTGAGCAGCTCTTTCAGAGAGATCCCAGAATCAAAGTAATTCAGTTCCGCAAGAATTCCGGAAAGTCCGATGCTCTTTCAGCAGGTTTTGAAATTGCTTCAGGAACTTATGTTGTAACCATGGACGGAGACCTTCAGGATGATCCTGCTGAAATTCCTGCTTTGATAAAAAAGCTTGAAATGGGATGGGATATGGTTTCAGGGTGGAAGGCGAAACGCCGTGACCCTCTGTCAAAGCGAATTCCGTCAAAAGTCTGGAATTTGGGAACATCTTTTCTTACCGGGCTTAAGCTTCACGATTATAACTGCGGCCTGAAGATATACAAATCTGAAGTAGTGAAAAGTTTGAAAATTTACGGTGAATTATACCGTTATATTCCGGCGCTTGCAAACTGGCAGGGATTTCGCGTGGGTGAAATGGCTGTTAATCACAGACCGAGAAAGTACGGGAAATCCAAATTCGGTGCGTCGCGGTTTTTAAAAGGTTTTCTTGATCTTATAACTGTAATGTTTCTCGGTAAGTATACAAAAAGGCCTCTGCATCTGTTCGGTTCTGTTGGCTTCCTTTTTTCAATAGCTGGCAGCGCTATTACAATTTATCTTATTGTAATTAGGATAATGAGGAAAACATTTTTAAGCAACAGGCCGCTTTTGTATCTGGGAATTCTGTTTCTTATCATAGGCGTGCAGTTTATTTCCATCGGCCTTCTCGGAGAGATGATAGCTCGTTCCCAGCCCGAAAAAAACAGATATTCAATAAGAAAATCTCTGGGAGTTTAAAATTGCGTATTGTAATTGTAGGAACTGCGTATCCTATGCGAGGTGGGATAGCACACTATGTTGCGCTTCTATACAAGCATCTCAAAGAAAGAGGGCACGATGTATTTGTTATATCTTTCAAACGCCAGTATCCTTCAATTTTATTTCCGGGCAAGACTCAGTCTGATGAAAGTAAAGAACTTATACATTTGAAGTCTTCTCCTGTGCTTGATACTATCAACCCGATTACATGGATAAAAGCTTTCTTCCTGATTAAAAAATTACGGCCTGACCTTGTAGTATTTAAGTACTGGATGCCTTTTTTTGCTCCATGTTATGCAGCAGTAGCGTTTCTGTCTTCTAAATTGCTAAATATAAGAACTGTTTATGTTTGTGATAATATAATACCTCACGAAAAGAAACCCGGGGACAGGTTTCTCTCTTCTTTAGGATTAAAATTTATAGATTACTTTATTGTTCAGTCCGATTCTGTGCAGAGAGACCTTTTATCTTTAAAACCCGATGCTGAATATGAGCTTGTGCCTCACCCTGTTTATGAAATATTTCCACCTGCATTACCGATGGCTGAGGCAAGAAATAGGCTTGGTATTGAGGAAGATCGTGTTATCCTGTATTTTGGCCTGATAAGAGCGTACAAGGGAGTAAAATACCTTGTACAGGCAATGGATGAAATTGCGAACAAGACAGGTGCAAGGCTTCTTTTATGCGGTGAATTTTACGAGGGCAGAGATGAAATAATGGATTTGATAGAGAAATCTCAGGCAAAAGATAAGATCACTCTGTATGATTGGTTTATTCCAAATGAAGAAGTCCCTTTCTATTTCAGCTCTGCTGATCTTGTTGTTCTGCCCTATGTTTCTGCAACTCAAAGCGGAATAGTGCAGATCGCTTATAACTACAATAAACCTGTTGTTGTGACCAGAGTCGGCGGACTTCCGGAAATAGTCCCCCACGGCCGGACAGGATATGTTGTGGACCCGGAAAACCCATCTGCAATAGCAGAGGCGGTTAAATTATATTTTGATGCTAAGGATAATCACGATTTTGAAGCTGCTGTTAAAGATGTTAAAAAGAGATTTTCCTGGGACAGAATGGTGGAAGCTGTGGAGAGAGTTATAAAGTAGAAAGTTTGTAAAGTTATAAAGTAGAAGGCTTGTAAAGTTGTAAGTAAGAGTTATGGGGCTATAAATGTGAAAATAGAACGATTTGAGGATATTATTGCCTGGCAAAAAGCAAAAGAGTTAACAGTAAATGTTTATTATATGTTTGATACAAGCAAGGATTATGGTTTTAAAAACCAGATTCAACGGGCTTCTGTCTCAATAATGAATAATATTGCTGAAGGTTTTGAGAGAAAAAGTAATGCTGAATTTAAACAATTTTTGTATATCGCTAAAGGTTCCTGTGGTGAGGTTCGATCAATGTTGATTCTTGCCGCAGAACTTTTTAATATTGAAACTGATAATCTTATTTCACTGGCAGAAGAGGTTTCCATGATTTTGTCTGGCTTTATTAAAACTTTATAAACCTTATAACTTTATGAACCTTATAACTTTATGAACTTGATAACTTTTAACTTGATAACTTTTAACTTGATAACTTTATACTAACAAAAGGGTACTTATGGTTGAGTATGATCCAATAAAAGAGCGTCTAAGCGGAATTGTTAAAAATAGTATTCTCCTCAGAAAAATGATGTTTGCAGTGCTTAATCTTCTTTTTTTGCGTACCTGGTATGTGAGAAGGGCTGTAAAGAGACTGCATAATGAAAGAAAGTCCGGTCTTAATATCCTGGATGCAGGTTCAGGTTTCGGACAATATTCCTATTATCTTGCCAAAAAATTTAAAAATGCAAGGGTAACAGGTGTTGAAATCAAGCAGGAGCATGTAGA
>JAGGVB010000209.1 GCA_021158245.1 bacterium
CCGCATGGCAATGGTAAAGGCGGCACCTACTTTGGCGCTACCGGAAGCGGGAAAAGCTTTACAATGCTGTACCTGACACGGCTTTTAATGAAAAGTACATATTTTTCCAGCCCCACAATTGTTCTTATCACTGACCGCACTGACCTGGACGACCAACTTTCCGGGCAGTTTACCAACGCCAAAAGATTTATAGGTGATGATACTGTTATAAGCGTTGAAAGCCGGGAAGATTTAAGGAAGCGGCTTCGGAACAGAAAAAGCGGTGGTGTTTTTCTTACTACTATTCAGAAATTTACAGAGGATTTAAAACTGCTGACTGAAAGAGCCAATGTTATTTGTATTTCGGATGAGGCCCACCGCTCACAGGTTAATCTTGACCAGAAAATAAAAGTTACTTCAAAAGGTGTTAAAAAGACATTCGGGTTTGCGAAATATCTGCACGACTCCTTACCCAATGCGACTTATGTCGGTTTTACCGGTACGCCGATTGACGCTACACTTGATGTATTTGGCGAAGTGATAGATGCTTATACAATGAAAGAATCGGTAAAGGACAATATTACCGTCAGGATAGTTTATGAAGGCAGAGCCGCCAAAGTCCTTCTTGAGGAGAAAAAACTGCAGGAAATTGAGCAATATTACAGCCAGTGCGCCGTAGAAGGGGCCAATGAATATCAGATAGAAGAGAGCAAGAGGGCTGTCACCAATATGGAAGTTATTCTCGGTAATCCGGACAGACTGGAAGCAGTTGCCAAAGATTTTGTAGAGCACTATGAAAAACGGATGGAAGAAGGCGCAAGTGTGCTTGGCAAGGTTATGTTTGTTTCCTCAAACAGGCAGATTGCCTATGATTTGTATAAACAGATTGTTGCTATACGGCCGGAGTGGACTAAAATAAAAGAATATGATCCTGACTGTGCCGGCACTGCAGACAGGGACGGCGTGCCCCTTTCTGAAAATGAGCGTAAAAAAATAAAACCTATGGAAAAAATTAAACTGGTAATGACCCGCAGTAAAGATGACCCGAAAGAAATGTGGGACTTACTTGGTACAAAGGAATATCGGAAAGAACTTGATCGACAGTTTAAAAACGCAAACTCAAATTTTAAAATAGCCATTATTGTTGATATGTGGCTAACAGGCTTTGATGTGCCTTTTCTTGATACAATATACATTGATAAGCCTATACGGCAGCATTCTCTTATTCAAACAATTTCCCGTGTAAACCGTGTTTACGAAGGGAAAGAAGCAGGACTGGTAGTTGATTATATCGGTATCAAAAGCAATATGAATGTTGCTTTAAAGAAATACTCCCAGGTTGAAGAAGATGATTTTGAGGATATTTCAAAGGCTGTCATTATTGTAAAAGACAATCTGGATTTACTCTCCAAATTATTTCATAAGTTTAATAGTAATGATTATTTCACTGGTACGCCTTTAGAGCAGCTTGATTGCCTTAATAAAGCTGCAGAATTTGTACAGCTCACGGAAGAACTTGAAAAGCGGTTCATGGGCATGGCTAAAAAACTCCGTTCCGCCTATAAAATATGCGTTTCAAGCGATGAACTATTTCAAAATGAGAGAGATTATATTCATTTCTACCTTGCTGTCGCTTCCATTATCCACAAACTCACAAAAGGAGACGCACCCGATACCGCACAGATGAATGAAAAGGTACGGGAAATGATAAAAGAAGCACTCTTGAGCGACGGTGTGGAAGAGGTTTTCAAACTTGGAGAAGAAAAGACGTACAAAGATATTGATATTTTCAGTGATGAATATATGGCAAAAATCGACAAAATCAAATTGCCTAATACCAGAATAAAATTGCTTCAGCAGCTCCTGAAAAAAGCGATTGATGAGTTTAAAAAAATAAATAAAATCAAGGGAATAGATTTTACCGGGAAATTCAAAAAATTGGTTGAGCTGTACAATGAACGCAAGGAGAGTCTTGCTCTTGCCAATGATGTCCTTGATGATATTGCCGGGAAATTCGCAGACCTGTTTAAGGACTTGCAGAAAGAAAAAACTTCATTTGAGGAAATGGGCATTAACTTTGAAGAAAAAGCCTTTTACGACATCTTAAAAGCAGTAGCAGAAAAGCATGATTTTGAATATCCGCATGAAAAGCTGATAACACTGTCAAGGGCGGTAAAAAAGATTGTGGATGATAAGGCAAAATACACGGACTGGTCACAGCGGGCGGACATAAAAGCGGAATTAAAAGTTGATTTGATACTGATTCTTGCTGAACATGGCTATCCGCCGGTACCCAAAGACGAAGTTTTTAAAGAGATATTTGAACAGGCAGAGAATTTTAAAAAGTATAGAGGTGAATAAAGAAAAACCGCTTTTGCAACATACCCTATATTAAAAATTACCTGAAAGCCTATGTCAGTGATGAACAATTTCGGAATATTATAAAAAATATGGTGACCTTGATTTTACTAAATTGATCGTATATATTGACCTGTAAGATAGGTCATATAACCTACATCGGAGGTCAGTAAGATGTTGGAACCATTATTAGGCTCAATCAACAGAGAGCGTGTATTGCTGTTTCTTTATTCACGAGATGAAGGATACGCTCGTGAAATAGCTCGTTTTTATAAAACAGATCTTAGTCAAATTCAAAAACAATTAGAAAGATTAGAGCTTGGCAACATTGTTTATAGTAAAACCTTAGGAAAAACAAGAGTATATTCTTTAGATCCCCGCTATCCGTTTTTAGAAGAGTTACAGTCTCTCCTTGAAAAAGTATTATCTTTTTATCCGTCTGAAGAACGTGAAAAACTCACTCGCTCTCGAAAAAGGCCAAGAAGAAAAGGTAAACCTTTATGAAACATATTAAAGAAATGTTTTTAGGTGAGTTGGCTGCTTATGTTTGTACGCATCTTGAAAAAAATGGTATTCAGTGTGTGCTTACTGGAGGCGCTTCGGACGGATTTTGCCGTTCATGAGAATAAAAGCAGTGCGGATGTTGCATGTGTTTAGGAAAACCACTTTTTCAGGTAAATTCCGATTTATTTAAGATAAGAATCGTTAGCCCTCTGAATGGAGAAACAATTGAAAAAGATAATCATAATCTTTGTTGTGCCTCTATTGTGTTTTTTAAAATTATATTCACAGGATAGGGTCACTGCCTTACACTATTATCAAAAAGCCGACTCTATTGCTAATTCAATTCAAGTTAATCCCGCACTTCTTGAGATTAATTGTGATTCAATTGATTTATCCGGTAAAGCATTAACATGGAGTTACTTATACGACTCTTTAAAAATAACAATCAACACTGACTCTACAATATGTGAACCGGGGACATACTGGTGGACTGGTATGTCAGCAATTCTATCATTCGTTCTTGATAGTGATTCGGCGATGAATATCGCTGAAAAAAACGGAGGTATTAATTTCAGAAGCAACTATCCCGATTATGCAATTTCCGAAGGTTTGGGTCAGGATTCAGCTTGTCCGTATGCAACGTGGTATATTTATTATAGTGCTGGTGGTGCTTACTTAAGTTTTAATGTAGATGCTAATAATGGGCGGATTTTGAGTATTTCTGATTCTTATGTCAAAAATGAAAGCAAACGTTTGTCATTCATACTTCATCAAAACTATCCAAATCCCTTTAACGGTTCAACAAAGATTAATTTTTCCATACCGAGGGATACTTTTGTGAAGCTTACAATATATAATATCCTGGGTGAAATAGTTATTACCTTAATAAATGAAAAACTTAAAGTGGGCCCCCACTCAGTGCTATTTAATTCAAATGGATTGTCAAATGGACTTTATTTTTACAAATTGGAAACATTAGAATTAATTCAAACGAAAAAAATGCTGATTCAGAATTAAGTACCAGAATTTAGGCCTAACCCATATCCACCCCAAAAACTCCCCGCTAAATAGGTGCAAACAAGGGGAGTTGAAATCGGTGAATCTTTGGAAACCTTTGTTAATAACATGAACAAAAAAGGTCTTTCCGTGAAGAAAATTGCTGAAAAAAGCGGAATTCCAAAAGAGACTATAAATGGGATACTACAAAACAATGAGTGAAATAAATTCAATCGATAGAAAGATGAGAACATAGAACAAACCACTGCACAGGTTTTTTACTCTGCTTGCTTCGACTTCGCTCAGCACAGGCCGCTCCGTAAAAACCAGTGAGTTTACAAAAGGAGATGAAAATGAATACTGGACTCATCGGAGGAATTGCAGGTGGCATCATTGGTGTTGCCGGCGGAATGATTGGAACCTATTTTAGCATAAGAAATACAAAGGGGCCCAAAGAACGATCTTTCATGGTAAAAGTTTCTGTGATTTCCTGGGTTGTTGGAATTATTTTTATAACTCTTCTACTTACTCTTCCATCACCTTATAAATGGTTTATGTGGCTTCCTTACGGTATACTTTTCCCATTTGGTATAATTTATATAAACAAGAGGTTGCGACAGATACGACAAAAAGAAACAGAACAAGACGCTACACTGGAAGCAGATTCCGATACGCTCCATAAGCGCAAGTGAGCTCGGTCTGCTTGCTAAAAAGCAAGAGAAAAATAAACGATAATTCTGAGTTCGATCTTTGACAGCGGTACCCTTTAAGCTCAAAAGGTATGTACCCTCTCCTGAAGTCCGGACGCACTTTGCATGCTGCAGTCTAAAAGTCATTGCGGATGTGCTGTCTACTGTCCCTGTTATTTTGGAAAGGCACTTTTTCAGATAAATTCCGGTTTATTTAAGATGAGAATTGTTATACATTTACCGATTGAATGATTAATAAAAAAAGGGGGGTACAAATGAATTATAAACTATTTTTCAGGATCACAATTATCTGCATTTCTGTTTTACTTTTTTTGTTTGGTTGTCAGAAAAAAGAGATTAGAGTTTCAGATATTTCGCTTAAACCGGTTTTAACATGGGGTGGTGTAGAAGTCCAGGGAGAATCAATGATCGGGGGCATCAGTGATTTTATTATTTCATCAAAAGATGAAATAATTTGTCTTGATGATATTTTGTGCCAAATATTCTATTTTAATAAAGAAGGGAAGTTAATAAAAAAAACAGGTAATAAAGGGAAAGGCCCGTTAGAATTTATTCAGCCTTTATATATTGAACAGATAAAGGATACACTTTATATATGGGATTCAGGAAACGGCAGATTCCAGAATTTAACGCTTAATGGTAAATTAATTAAAACCCTGATACCAAAGCCTCAATTTGATTACAATCCAATCGCCCATAAGGCTGATGGAGGATTTTTTTGCGGTTCCGAAGGATTCCGTTCGGACAGCCTGATTCAGGTTTATGATTATAACGCGAAAATAATTAGTATGTTTGGACGATTGGAAGGTAATAAAATTGAATATTATGAATTTACTACTGCAAAAATTTATACTAAAAAAAAGAAGATACCTCCTTTTGAAAAAAATAAAATATTGCTTTGTTATACTTCTGACCATAATTTAATGGTAATCCATCAGGCAATACCGTTTTTAAAAAAGTTTAACGAAGACGGCAACTTGATTTTCAAGCGAAGACTTCAGTCGCCTGTTTTTGCACAGCTTGAATCGAATTTTTATGCTGCCAATGATTCGCTTCCCGGATATGCGTTTCAACTTTTAAGATATTGGAAGGATGTAATACCTGATGGATCCGGAGGAATTTATCTTTTGTTAAATAATCCTTCAAAAATGATAGTTCATCATTATAATAAAAACGGAGTATTGATTGAGCGTTTAACAGGCCCTGAAGATAACATATCATTAATTTATTTTAAAAATAACAGACTTTGGGCTTACGGAGAGGATTCACTTCTTTTTTATATTTTTAATATTTAGTTTATTCTGCTCTTAAATTTATGGAAATGGAAAATACTGCTTAAACTTAACTTTGTGTACATTTTTTGTTGCAAGTACACAACCTTTTTCCTATAAGTTTCCGGACTGTGAACAACCTTTCATTTCGAAGGGGTGAATGCAGTTTAGAAATTTTATAGTGAAAAGTGAAGAGAGAATATTGAATAAGATTTTTCCGTCTAAGTAAAACTTCCGTAGCGGGGAAGCACATCTTTATTTTTTAATTTAAAATTCATTTTTTCCTTTGCACCAGATGCCGAATCGAAATGGCAGGAATTAGAATTTTTAATTGGCAGTACTTTTGAAAATTTCAAGATTTAAATTTCTTTCTAAAAATAACTTGACAAATGGGACAGAAATTATGATATTATAAAGCTTTATTCAATATTTAAATTATTAATGTAAACTCTTCATTTTATGGAGGCAGAAATGTCCGAACCACTGGTTTTTGAATTAAGTTCCGAAGGTAGAAAATCATTTTCTATTCCGCCAATAGACGTACCGCAGAGAAATGCAGATGAATTTATTCCTGAAAATCTTATTCGTAAAAAGAAAGCCAATCTGCCTGAATTAAGCGAACTTGAAGTAATACGTCATTTTGTACATCTATCAAACCTTAATCACCATATTGAAAAAGGATTTTATCCTCTTGGATCATGTACAATGAAGTATAATCCTGTTATTAATGAAACACTTTCCGGAATTGAAGGATTTACAAACCTTCATCCGTTTCAGCGTGAAGATACTGCAAAAGGTGCTTTGCAGATTATGGGAGAATTAGGCGATTATCTCTGTGAATTGTCCGGTATGGATTCTATTACAATGCAGCCATGTGCAGGCGCTCACGGAGAATTGACTGGAATAAAAATTATCAGGGCCTATCATGAATCAAACGGGAATCCGAGAAAAAAGATAATCCTTCCGGATTCATCTCACGGTACAAATCCGGCAACTGCGGCAATCTCAGGTTATGATATAGTTCAAATAAAATCAACTGATAAAGGTCTGGTTGATCTTGAAGACCTGAAATCTCATCTTGATGAAGATGTTGCAGCATTTATGCTTACAAATCCAAACACACTCGGCCTGTTTGAATCACAGGTCAGTGAAATATCAAAACTTCTTAAAGATGTCGGAGCATTATTCTACATGGACGGCGCTAATTTAAATGCTTTATTCGGAGTTGTACGTCCTGGAGATATTGGTTTTGATGTTTTGCATTTTAATCTTCATAAAACATTCTCCACTCCGCATGGCGGGGGAGGGCCAGGAAGCGGCCCCGTTGCAGTAAAAGACTTTTTAAAGGATTTTTTGCCTGCGCCTGTTGTTGTTAAAAAGGGTGGAGGGTATGCTTTTGATGATAACCGGCCGAAATCTATTGGTAAAGTTCAGGGGTTCTACGGTAATTTTCTTGTAATGGTAAAAGCGTATATTTATATCAGAATGCTTGGCTCTCGAGGATTAAAAAATGTTAGCAAAAATGCAATCCTCAATGCAAATTATATTTTAAAAAGCCTTGATAAATATTACGAGCTTCCTTTTAAGCGTTTTGCAATGCATGAATGTGTTTTTTCCGGTGACTGGCAGAAAGAGAAGGGCGTTAAAACACTTGATATTGCAAAAAGACTGCTTGATTACGGAATCCATGCGCCTACAGTTTATTTCCCGTTGATTGTTCACGAAGCACTCATGATAGAACCTACGGAAACAGAGTCAAAAGAAAGCCTGGACGCATTTATTGATGCAATGATCCGAATTGCAAAAGAAGCTGAAGAAAATCCCGAAATTGTGACAAGTGCTCCTAAAACAACACCTGTCTCAAGGCTTGATGAAGGCCTTGCAGCGAGAAATCTTAATATAAAATATGAGTTTGGAGATTGATAAACAATCCCGAAAATGTAAATTTGGCACAAAACAGTAACGAGAGTAATGATATAAAAGACATTATTCTTGTTGTTGAGGATGAGAGCAATAACAGATTCCTACTTCAGACTTATCTTTCTGCTGATGGCTATACTGTTGAACTTGCAAGAAGCGGAGAAGAGGCAATTGAAAAAGTGGAATCTGTTAACGTCAGTGTTATTATTCTTGATGTGATGCTGCCTGGCATGGATGGTTTTGAAACATGCAGGCAGCTTAAAAAAAGGAAAAACGCTAATTTTATCCCGATAATTCTTGTAACAGCATTAAGGGGGAATCAGGAACGGATTAAGGGTACTGAAGCAGGTGCTGACGATTTTATCAGCAAGCCCGTAAACAGGATAGAGCTTTTGACAAGAATTAAATCTCTTCTGAGGATTAAACGGCTGCAGGAGACTCTTGAAGCAAAAATTAAAGAGTTGGAAACAGTAAAAGCTAAGCTCAGGAAACTTGCAATAACAGACGGATTAACCCGTTTATTTAATTACAGAGCATTCAGAAAACAACTTATGTTGGAGATATCAAGATCAAAAAGATTCAAACTCCCGCTCTCTTTGATTATTATGGATATTGATAACTTTAAGAATTACAACGATCTTTTCGGACATCCGAGAGGAGACAGGGTCTTGAAAATATTCGCAAAATTAATTTCCGAAAACATTAGAGACCTTGATTTTCTTGCGAGATACGGCGGTGAAGAGTTCGCCCTGATACTGCCGGGAACAGGTAAAAAAGATGCAGGTGTAGTTGCAGAAAAAATCAGGCATCTTATTGAAGATGCCCCTTTCCCGGAAGAAAACAAGCTGCCTGGAAAATGTCTCACAGTAAGCCTGGGAGTCGCTACATTCCCAAAAGACACTGATAATGAAAATGAATTTATCAGATTTGCTGATGAAGCTCTTTACAAAGCAAAAATTAACGGAAGGAATAAGTGGGTTTCCTATACTAAATAAAGCCCCAATTTTATTAAGTACCGGAAATCACTATGACTTTAAAAGTGAGTAAAGAGAAAAAAAAATTACTGTTTACGAGGGCCACTTTTTTTAAAACCCTCGTCTTTTTTAGCATTTTTACTTTAATCCTGCTGTTTTTTTTACATCGCCAGCCGGAATTGTTAAATGCACAAAAAAATATTAAAGGTGCTTATGCTGACAGTTCCGCAATTCCTGTTATACAAAGCCTTGAAAAGTTCATTCTATTTGAAAATATTAAAAGGCTTGAAGAATTTGGGAAATCCGCAGAAAAAAGCAAGCTTTCTGATAAGTATCTGGAAAAATTTTTATTAAGATATGACAACATCATAAGCATCACAGCCTGGCAATCAAATGTACAATGGCCTGTTCGATACGTAAAACCTGATTTCTGGAAACGAAATGATGTCTCAAACCTTACTGAATCTGAAAAGCAAAAGTTGTTTAAATTTATTTTTGTAAAACATTATGGAATAGAGAATAATAGTACTAAATGGTATATCGGAGAAACATGGAAAAATAAAAATATCATTCTGATAAGCATTGGTTATATTTATACAAAAGGCAAAACAATTAAAGTAGCTGAAATAAAGGTCGAACCTTATTTCAAAAACCTTATTTCCGGACTTTTCGGGAAAAAATGTAAGGTATACATATTAGATAAATCAGAAAATTGTATTTTTTCCTCAGGCAAAAAATACAATTCCAAAATTTTAACAAGCCCTGATTTCAAGAAAATATTACTCCCGCAAATTGGCTGGACTGTTATTTCTGGAAATAAAAATTCAGGCGTTGCTTTTACAGAGGAATTAAAATCCTATTTTAGAATAATCTCTGTTTTGGCATTAATTTTTTTATTCAGCACCATTCTGTCAATTTTCATTGACAAGCCATTGCTCTTTATTTCGGAAAAAGTTACTTCTGTTGCAAGAGGGGATTTTACAACTGTTATTCCTCCTCAGTCAAATTCTCATGCTGATAAAATCGGCCGTATTTTTAACTACATGGCTGGTGAAATGGAGCGTGTTAAAAAAATAAATCTTGGCCATATTATTAACGAAAAAAACAAAACCGATGCAATAATCGAACATATAGCAGACGGTGTAATAGTTACAAATCTTGCGGATAGAATAATTAGAGTGAATCATCTTGCAGAAAGCTGGTTCGGCCTTGATGATAAAAAAGACAATAATCGTTTGATTGACGACGTAATAAAAGACAAAAAACTTAAAAATCTTTTAAAAGACATAAAAGAAGGCTCGCCTCATGGTGTTTGTGAATTTGTATTTGAACCTGAATCACAAACAGCTAAACGTATTTTCCAGGCTCATTCGTCAAGAGTAACAGATGATGAAAATAAACTCGTTAATATTGTAACAGTAATAAGAGATATAACACGCATTAAAGAAGCAGACAGAGTCAAAAATGAACTTGTATCAATGGTAGCACATGAATTAAAATCACCGCTTTCTTCAATATATGGTTTTAGTGAACTGCTCATGGATTCAAAAATCCAGGATCCTCAGGCGGCTGAATATATAAAGGTGATTCTGTCGGAAGCCACGCGGCTTACTGACCTTATTAACAGGTTCCTTGATATCTCCAGGCTGGAATCAGGCAGGACTCAAATCAATATTTTACCATTTAAAGTAAAAACAGTTATTGTTAAAGCTATTGATACTTTTAAAAATCAACTTTCCAAAAAGAAAATCAGCGTTGCAGTGGATATTGAAAAAAATCTTCCGTACGCAATAGGTGATCAGGATATGATAGAGCAGGTACTTGTAAATCTATTAAGCAATGCTATTAAATACAGTCCTGAAAAATCAAAAATTGGCATTGAAGTCAAGTCAGATAGTCAAAATATATCTTTAAGTGTAATTGATAACGGGTTCGGTATTCCAAATGAATCCATAGGCCGTATTTTTGACAAATTTTACAGAGTTTCTGACATGGAGACGGATAATGCGCAGGAGGGTACAGGGCTCGGCCTTGCTCTTTGTCAGGAAATAGTAAATAAACACGGAGGCACTATAACAGTCAAAAGTAAACTTGGCGTTGGCTCGGTATTTAATTTTAGAATACCTGCTGAAGAAAAATAATTATGGATAGAAATAGTAAAAATCATACAATAGTTTTGATTGATCCTCATACTGAAACTCATCAGCTTATTACATCTTTATTTGATGCTGATTCTCTCAGTATAATTAAATTTTCATCTGCACTTGTTGCACTGGAAAATATAAAAGAAATTAAGCCGGATCTTATTATTTCCGAATTTTATACAGATGATCTGACTGCAGGAGAAGCATTCAGGTTATTAATTACAGATTTAAGATACAGAACATTCCGGTCTGTACCTTTTGTCATTTTCACAGGAATCAAAACAAAAGAAAAAGAAGAGCTGGTAAATCTTGGTATTTCAGGCTGGTTTACAAAACCATTCGGACGAAAAGAACTGAAGGAGGTTATTGAAAATCTGTTTCTTTCTTCAAAAGTAATGGAAATGACTCAGGAACTTCAGCAGCAGGTAAAACGTTCTGAATATCAATACAGAGATCTTCTTGAAAATGCAAATGATTTTATATTTACTCTTGATGACAAGGGTGTATTTACGTATTTAAATAATAGATTCAATTCTTTAACCGGCTGGCAAAAAAATCAATGGCTGCACAAGCCATTTATCTCCTGCATTCACCCGCTGGACAGTAGAACCGTACTTGAGCATTACCGAATGGTGCACTTGGGTAAATCGCGAATTTTCGAAGCACGGATTCAGGGAAATAAAGAAGATATTGTTGTTCTTTCATTTAATATTTCTCCTCTTTTTGAAAGAGGGGTAATTGTCGGATCTCTTGGCATTGCAAGAGATGTAACCGAACAGAAGGAGATGGAGAGAGAACTTATTGAATTAAAAAACTTTAATGAAAGTATTATACAGAGTATGGAATCCGGTTTGCTGACGCTTGATCTTGACGGTAAAATAACTTTTTTAAATTCCGGAGGCGAGAAAATTCTCGGATGGGATGCAAAAACAGTTTCCGGTAAACATTTAAGTGATATTTTGGGGCAAAAGCAGGCTGATCTGTTCTTACTATCCAACCATTCAGATGACCCTCTGTCTGCAAGAAAAGAAGTTGAATTAACAATTGACGGAGAAAATAACATTTATCTTGGTTTTTCGACTACTGACAGGATTGATAACAATGGCCATAAAGTAGGAACAATAATATTTTTCAAAGACATTTCTATGCTTAAACAGATGCAGTCAGAAGTAATCAGAATGGACAGGCTTGTTTCTCTCGGGGTACTTGCTTCAGGGATTGCCCATGAAATAAAGAATCCTCTTGCCGGAATTAAAACAATGGCTCAGGCATGCCAGGAAGAGTTTGAAAATGATGATCCGAGAGAAGAATATCTTGTACGGATTGTTCGGCAGGTAAACAGGCTGGACGATCTTCTGAAAACATTTTTTGCTTATGCGCGTCCTAAAAAACCAGACAGAAGGCCTCATAAGCTATCTGATATAGTACAGGAAGTAACAAGGCTTTTATCAAAAAAATTCAGCACATCAACTGTTGAATGTACCGAACATTATGAATCTGATCTTAAATCAATATTAGTTGATTCTCAGCAAATGCAGCAAGTCCTCCTTAATCTGATACTTAATGCTATTGATGCAATGCCCGAAGGCGGGAGATTGGAAATAAAAGGCGTAAATATCGCAAATGTTAAAAATAACAGGCCGCTTGTACTTGTCAGCATACAAGATACGGGGGAAGGTATCCCACAAGAAAAAATTGAGACGATATTTGACCCGTTTTATACATCCAAGCCCAATGGATTGGGGCTGGGTCTGTCAATTGTTTATCGTATAATCAATGAACATGATGGTGATATTAAAGTTGAAAGCAAACAAGGCAAAGGTACGATATTTTATATTACCTTACCAGCAGGAGATATATAATGGACAATATTAGAATATTAATTATCGAAGACAATGAAGATTTGAGCTTTACTATTAATAATGTACTTAAAAAATTTGGTTATAAAGTAAAGAGAGTTTCCAGCGGGGAAGAGGGTCTTGTTGTAATTCAGAAAGAGCTTATAGACCTTGTACTGCTTGATATCAACCTTCCGAAAATGAACGGGATTAAAGTTCTTGAGAAGATTAAAGATATTAACCCTGATATTCTTGTTATAATGATGACAGCATTAACAGATGCAAAACCGGCAATAGATGCAATGAAAAAAGGTGCCTATGATTATTTAATGAAACCTTTCGAACTTGACGAGATGAGACTTGTTGTAACAAAGGCCATTGAAACGCACAAATTAAAACTTGATGTTGCAAGATTCAAGCGTCAGCATGAGATTGAGCATCCATATAATGAAATATTCGGAGAAAGCCGCCAGCTTGACGAGGTGAGGGAGTTAATATCTATTATTTCAGGAACTCCGAAAACATCGGTATTAATTCTTGGTGAAAGCGGGACAGGCAAAGAACTCGTTGCAAATGCAATACACTATTCGAGTTCCCGAAAAGACGGCCCTTTTATAAAGATCAATTGCAGTGCTATTCCCGATAATTTAATTGAGAGTGAACTGTTTGGGCACGAAAAGGGGGCTTTTACAGATGCTAAAGTCATGAAAAAAGGCCTTTTCGAACTGGCAAACGGAGGTACCATCTTTCTTGATGAACTTTCCAGTATGCAGCTAAATCTTCAGCCGAAAATACTCAGAGTACTTGAAACGCAGAGTTTCAGGAGAATAGGCGGTGTTAATGATATAAATATTGACGTAAGAGTTATTGCCGCTACAAATCGAAATCTTGCAGAATTGGTAAAGAACGGAGAGTTCAGAGATGACCTGTATTACAGGTTAAAAGTTATGGAGATTACAATTCCTCCTTTAAAAGAAAGAAAAGACGATATTGATATTCTGAAAAAACTTTTTCTCCAGCGGTACAATAAAGAGTTTAACAAATCAATTAAAGGCTTTTCTCCTGAATCCGATAAATTACTTATCAACTATTCCTGGCCTGGAAATGTCAGAGAGCTGAAAAATGTTATAGAGAGAAGTGTCATTTTGTGTAAAGAGGATATATTGCTGCCAAAACACCTTCCTCTTGAATTAAGGGAAAACAGCGGAGAAATCATACCTACCGGTACAGGTTTAGGCCTTGTATCACTCGAAGAAGCTGAAAAAAATCATATTCTTCACGTTCTTGACCTTGTAAACGGGAACAAATCCAAAGCAGCAAGAGTACTGAAAATATCACGTTCGACCTTAAGGGAAAAATTGAAGAATTACCAGCCTGAATAGTGTGCTATTTTCGGCCATTCCATCAAAAATAGATTAATATTTTTCACCTATTTACAAAAAGCTGTAAATCTAATTTATAGCCTTTACGTTCTTAACACACTAATTATATTAAAGTTACTGCATAGGACGCTGAATTTTTCAACATTGATTAGATTGACATTTTAATGGTATGGTATTTGCCTTAAAAAGAGTGTATCATAAATTATTTATAAGGGCAAACTTAACCTATGGCAAAAAAACGTATTCTTATTGTTGATGATGAAGAAGATCTTACATGGACTATTTCAAGGCGTCTGAATAACGGCAAGAAAAAAATGGAAATACTCTGTGCAAATTCAGGCAAAGCAGCTTTAAAAATGTTGGCAGAGAATAAAATAGATTTACTTCTGACGGATCTAAGAATGCCTGAGATTAACGGCTTTCAGCTTATTGATGAAGCGATAAAAAGCTATCCCGGAATAAATGTAGTTGTTATGACAGCGTACGGATCATCTGATATAAAAGAGAGATTTGAAAATTTTTCAAATATAGGATATATTGAAAAACCTTTTGAAATTAACGAACTCAGAAAATTGGTTTTTCGTGCATTATAGATAATGTTACAATAAAAGCCGAAAGGAAAGATGGTGGCAACTGCAAATAAGCAGAAAAAGATTGATAATTTTATTAAACCATATGAAACTGTAATTAAAGTAATTGGAAGCGGCGGCGCCGGTAATAATGCAATTGTAAATCTTATGAAAGATAAAAAACGTGAGTTTGAGACAATTGCAATTAATACAGATGCGCAAAATTTAAGCGGAATTCCTGCAGATTCTAAGATACTTATTGGAAAGAATGTAACTGCAGGGCTTGGTGCAGGAGGAGACCCTCAAATCGGCGAACGCTCTGCTGAAGAATCAAAGGAAGAAATTCTTTTACGCATAAATGATGCTGATCTTCTTTTTCTAACATGCGGACTTGGTGGTGGGACCGGAACAGGTTCTTTGCCTGTAATTAGCAGGCTTGCGAGAGAAAAAGGAATACTGACCCTTGCTATTGTAACAATGCCTTTTTCCGAAGAAGGTATAATAAGATGGGAAAACGCACAAATTGGTCTTGAAAAACTTAAAAAGAATGTTGATTGTATCATTGTTTTGAAAAATGATAAGCTTCTTGAAATATATCCTGATTTACCTATTTTAGATGCATTTAAGACAGGAGATGATATACTAATTAGCACAATTGAAAGCCTTGCAACTATCATTACTCAAAAGGGGTTAATAAACCTTGATTTTGCGGATCTTTCAATGATCATGCGCGACGGGCCTGTTTCTGTTATTGGAATTGGTGAAAGCAGGTCGGAAAACAGGGCTGAAGAAGCTGTAAAAAGGGCTCTATCTCATCCATTGATGGAATGGAATATTAAGAATGCACAAAATGCCATGATACATATTTCAGGCGGTGCGGACATGACATTGAGAGAGTCAAGAGATATAATTAAAAAAATAACAAAGGAATTGGATCCGAGTGCCAGGATTATATGGGGAGCTTCAATAGATAAAAACCAATCGCAAAAAATCAAGGTAACTATAGTAGCTACGGGCCTTCCGGATGATGTAGAGACAATAGAAAGAATCAACGGAGAAAATGTAAATATTAAAAAAGATGTTGAATCAGATGCTATTTTCAGCACTAATTCATTATTGGATAATGACGATGATACAGATGAGTCAATATTTGATATAAAGGAATCAATTGCAGGCCCAGGAGAGTATACTTCTTCTGTTTCTGAGTTACAGGAAACATCTGTAAAAAACGTCTCTCAGACATCCAAAATATTTTATCAGATTTTTCAGAATGATTCTGAAAGAGACATGAAGAGATTTGAACGTGCAATCCATTTTCTCAGAAAAAATCCTGAAAATAGAAAATCGCTAATGGATGCCATTCAATCATGTAAATTAATATATTCAAACGCAGAACTTTTCGGATTTGACGAGATTTGTGAATTATTGGATTCAATAAAAACGATATTAGTCCAGATAAAAAGAAGCGAGAAGCAAATGTCACAGAGGATTCTTGATTCTGTAACTCTCGCAATGGAAATGGTATCTGATCTTTCGGAAAATCAGAATGACGGACATGGAGAGACCGGTTACATTGTAGACAGACTTAAAGAATTGGCTGAAAACGGATAGTTTTTACAGCACGTATCTCCTAAATTTTCCTTGACTTTTATACGAATTACCATTACATTATTTGCAATCATTGGGGCGATTAGCTCAGGTGGTTAGAGTGCTTGCTTGACATGCAAGAAGTCACTGGTTCAAGTCCAGTATCGCCCACTGTATTGAATACAATACAAGGAGAAAAAGAGGAAAAGTACTATTTTTGGAACAGATTACTGTAACATTTGAGAATGGCATTAAAAAAGCTTTTGATAAAGGGACAACACTTCGCACAGTAATTAAATCTGTTTTACCTGAAACAGCTTCGCAAGTAGTGGCAGCCCGTATTAACGGTAAGCTTGCAGGGCTCTACGAAAAAGTAGAAAATGATGCTACGATTACCGTATTGACCTGCATGGATCCAGACGGAATGCAGGTTTTTTGGCACAGTGCTTCTCATGTTCTGGCTCAAGCCGTAAAAGCATTATACAAAGACGCAGTTCTTGGTATAGGGCCTGCTGTGTCTAATGGTTTTTATTATGATTTCCTCATGGAGAAATCAATCAGTGTTGAAGATTTTCCCGCAATAGAGAAAAAAATTAAAAAAATTATAAAAGAAAATCAATTTTTTGTTAAAAAAGTCGTCTCAAAACAGGAAGCAATTGAACTGTTCGAAAAAAGAAACGAACCACTTAAAGTAGAGTTAATAAAAGACCTGGACGGGCAGACAATATCCATATTTGAAAACGGTGAATTTGTTGATCTTTGCAGGGGCCCTCATGTATATTCTACACGCACTGTCAAACATATAAAACTTCTCAGTGTTGCAGGGGCTTATTGGAGAGGGAATGAAACAAACCCTGTTATGCAGAGAATTTACGGTGTTGCTTTTCCGACAAGAGAACAGCTTGATAATCATCTTAAAATTATTGAAGAAGCTAAAAAAAGAGACCACCGTAAATTAGGGAAAGAGCTGAACCTTTTCAGTTTTCATCCTGAAGGCCCGGGGTTCCCTTTCTGGCATCCAAATGGTATGGTTATTTACAATGAAATACAGGATTTCATGAGAGAAACTCTTGCAAATCATGGTTATCTTGAAATAAAAACTCCTGTTATTTTAAATGAAGAGTTATGGCATAGAAGCGGCCATTGGGACAATTATAAAAATAATATGTATTTTACTACGATTGATGAGCAGCAATATGCTGTTAAGCCTATGAATTGCCCGGGATGCCTGCTTGTTTACAAGAGTAATGCCCATTCGTACAGAGACCTGCCTCTGAAAATGTCTGAAATGGGATTAGTGCACAGGCATGAAAAATCCGGTGTACTTCACGGGCTTTTTCGTGTAAGGCAATTTACTCAGGATGATGCTCATGTTTTCTGTACACAGGATCAAATTGAAGATGAAATCATCAAGTTAATTGATTTGATTTATGAGGTTTATACTGCATTCGGATTTACTGAGTTTTTCATAGAACTGTCAACAAGGCCTGAAAAATCAATAGGATCTAATGAGATTTGGGAAAAAGCGGAAAGTTCATTAAAGGAAGCGCTTAAAAAGAAGGGAATTGATTACAAATTAAACCCTGGTGACGGTGCTTTTTACGGCCCCAAAATAGATTTCCATATTAAGGATTCTATTTCACGGCTCTGGCAGTGCGGTACGATTCAGGTTGACTTCTCAATGCCTGAAAGATTTAAACTTGAATATACTGGTTCTGACGGTCAGCCTCATCAGCCTGTTATGATACACCGTGCAATTCTCGGTTCTGTTGAGCGTTTTATCGGAATACTTATTGAGCATTACGGAGGCGCTTTTCCCGTATGGCTATCTCCGGTACAGGTAGCTGTCATACCGGTCAGTGAGAAACATCATATATATGCGAAAAAGATTGAAGAAGAGTTAACTAATAATCAAATACGGACAAATGTTGATTTACGAAGCGAAAAAGTCGGATACAAGATACGTGATGCAGAACTAAAGAAAATACCGTATATGTGCATTGTAGGAGATAAAGAAGAGGAAGAGGGCAATATTTCTGTTAGAATGCATAAAAAAGGTGACATCGGTTCAATTGATATTCAAAATTTTGTATCGGACATTCTCAATAAAATACAAAGGAGGGAAAACAATTAAAAAACCCAAACCCGGAGACAATGTTCGGATCAATGATGATATCCACAGTCCGAAAATGAGAGTTATAGGCCCGGAAGGGGACCAGATAGGAATTATAAGCCTTGAACAGGCTTTACAAGAGGCTCAAAAACACAATCTCGACCTTGTTGAAATTGCTGCTAATGCAGACCCGCCTGTCTGTAGAATAATGGATTATGGAAAATTCCGTTATCAACAGAGCAAGAAAGAGAAGCAAAGTAAAAAAAAGCAGCATGTAATACAGGTTAAAGAGATAAGGCTTAGGCCGAATATAGAAGAGCATGATATAGAATTTAAAATGAAGCAGGCAAGAAAATTTATTAATGCCGGCCATCATTTAAGAATAAGAATACTTTTTAGAGGCAGACAGCTTGCCTATCCTGAACTTGGGAAAAATATAATAAAGAGAGTTCAGCAGGATCTTGAGGATATTGCAAAAATGGAAAAAGATCCTCATCATGAAGGGCGATGTCTTGTTGCAAATTTTGTTAAAAAATAATTTACAGGAGCTTTAAATGCCTAAAATCAGAACAAACAGGGGTGCGGCTAAACGCTTTAAACTTACAGGAAATAAAAAAATTAAAAGAAGTAAGGCGTATGCAAGTCATATCCTTACTAAAAAAAGCAACACAAGAAAGAGAAATTTACGCAAATCTACACTTGTAGCTCCATCTGAAGAGAGGCGTGTAAAAAGAATGCTTGCACAATAAATAATTGATATTAAGAGTTGAAAGGATTTTATAGATGCCCAGAGCAAAAAATGCAGTTGCTTCAAGAAAAAGAAGAAAAAAAATACTTAAAGCTGCAAAAGGATACAGAGGCGGCAAAAGCAGATTATTAAAAACAGCAAAAGAAGCTGTTGAGCGTTCGTTGATTTACGCATACAGAGATAGGAAAAAAAGAAAAGGCGATTTTAGAAAACTCTGGATAACGAGGATTAATGCTGCGGTCAGGCCTTATGGTATAAATTATTCATCATTTATACATCTTCTCAATAAAAACAATGTTAAGTTAGACCGTAAAATATTGGCAGATCTGGCAGTAACAGATCCTGCTGCCTTTTCTAAAATTGTCTCAGCAGTAAAATAATGGACCGGGATTTTTTATATGACAGGGAATAATTTTCTACATAAAATTGATCAGCTTAAAAATGAAATAGAAAGTGCAAAAGGTCAGATAAAAAATTTGTCTGACCTTGAAACTTTTCGAGTTAAATATGCGGGAAGAAAGGGAGCGATATCTTCACTCTTTAAAGAGATTGGCAAGCTTAGTGCTGAAGAGCGAGGCAAAGCCGGCCAAAATATCAATAAATTAAAGGCTCATGTCAATCAATTTATTGAAGGCCATCGATTTTCAGGAAGTTCGGAAACAGAAGAAAAATCTTTTTTTGATGCAACTCTTCCCGGCGACCCTGTGAGAATCGGAAGTATTCATCCGATTAATATTGTATTGCGAAATATTAAAGATATTTTCCAAAAAATGGGTTTTTCTGTTGTGCAGGGGCCTGAAGTTGAATCGGAATATTATAATTTTGAGGCGTTAAATATCCCGGAAGGCCATCCTGCGCGAGATATGCAGGACACACTTTTTGTTGATGATTCTTCTGTTCTTCGGACACATACTTCGCCTGTCCAGATACGGACAATGGAAAAACAACAGCCTCCGGTAAGAATTATTTCTCCCGGAAAATGCTACAGGCGCGACACTCCTGATGCATCTCATTCTCCCGTTTTTCATCAGGTTGAAGGTTTGTGCGTGGACGAAAATATTACATTTGCAGACCTTAAAGGTATTATTTTAAATTTTGCAAAACAGATGTTTGGCTCAAATATGAAAATACGTTTCAGGCCAAGCTATTTCCCCTTTGTTGAACCTGGTGCGGAATATGATTTTACATGCCTGATATGCGGCGGCAAGGGCTGTCCTGTATGTAAAAATACAGGATGGGTTGAAATATCCGGTGCAGGAATGGTTAATCCTGAAGTTTTTAAGTATGTTAATTATGATCCTGAAAGATATACGGGTTTTGCTTTCGGCATGGGAGTTGAGCGCATAGCAATGCTGCTATACGGTGTGAGTGATATCAGGCTTTTCTACGAAAATGATGTACGCTTCCTGCGACAATTTTAAGGAATAATTTCAATGAATATAAGTTTAAACTGGCTCAATGATTATATCTCCATCAATTATTCTCCTGATGAGCTTGCACATAAATTAACAATGATCGGCCTGGAGGTTGAAGAGGTAATCCACAAATCTGTAGATTTCTCCGGTGTTGTGGTCGGCAAGGTTATTGAAGTGGATGACCATCCTAATGCTGATCGTCTTAAAGTTTGTAAGGTTGATACAGGCGAAACAGTTCACACAGTCGTTTGCGGAGCACCCAATGTAGCAAACAACCAGCTTGTGCCGTTAGCGCAA